>QKDL01000007.1 GCA_003252105.1 Arcobacter sp. | reverse complement strand
AATTGGAATAAACCATAATTGAAATAAAAGCCAAAAAATATAGTTATAATCTTTAATAATTATAGGATTTTTATCATAATCTCTTTTTACATTTTCTTTATACATCAAATAATCCTTATACTAATTTCATTTTTACATAATATAACATTTATGTCACATAATTGTCACAAAATATTATTTTTTACTAAGCTTATAACTTACTTAAAATCTATATTATATCTCCCTTTTTATTTCCAGATTATATTCAAAAAATAATGATTAAAAACTAAACAATAAACTTCTAGTTTAATAATCTAAGAGTAGTATAATTTAATTACAAACAAGAAGAAATAGAAAGGAGATTGATATGAGTAGAGTTTATGATATAGCAATTATTGGTGCTGGTCCTGCGGGTATTGCGACATCATGTGAAGCAATCATCTTCGGAATGAGAAATATTTTATTATTTGAAAAAAGTGATAATCATAGTGATACTATAAGAAGATATTTCAATGATAACAAACCAGTAGATAAAGATTGGAAAGGGGTACATGTAGATTTAAAAGGTCATATAGATTTTAAAGATGGAACAAAAGAGACTACTTTAGATCTATTTGAAGATTCTTTGGAAAAAAGACTTTTAGATGCAAAATTTAATACAGAAGTATCAAAGGTAAAAAGATTAGTTGATAGATTTAAAATAACTACAACAACAAATGAGGTTTATTATGCTAAAAATATTGTGATAGCAATTGGTAAAATGGGTAAACCAAATAAACCTGACTATAAAATCCCATCTAGTTTAAAATCTCGTGCAAATCATACAATAGCTGATTGTAAAGGAAATGAAGATGTGCTTGTGGTAGGTGGTGGTGATAGTGCCTGTGAGTACGCATATTTTATCCATCAAGATAATAATGTCACTTTTAATTATAGACGAAGTGAAATAACAAAAGCAAATCCAAAAAATATAAAAAATTTGATGAATTGTGTTGAAGATGGTGAAATAAAAGCCAAACTTGGAGTAGATATAGAAAAACTTGAAGATGAGGATGGCAAATTTAAAGTTTTTTATGCAAATGGCGATATTGAAAAATATGATAGAATAATATATGCTTTAGGTGGAGTAACACCCAAAGAGTTTTTACATAGTTGTTGTGTTATATTAGATGAGAAAGATCATCCAATAGTTGATGAAAAAAATCTAAATTCACTTGGAGTTTATTTGGCAGGTGATATAGCTGGGGATATTGGAGGTTCAATTGCACTTGCACTTAATCATGGTTACAATATCATAAAAGATTGTATGAAAGATGAGGTGTTTGAAGAACAAAGTGCTTAGTTTTAAAGTAGCTATCAAGTTTTATTTAAAAAACTTGATAAGCTCTTCTATTACCTCTTTTGGTTTTTCTTCTGGTAGAAAATGCCCACAGTCTAAAGCTTTTCCTTGAACTTTCAAAGCATAATCTTTCCAAATTTTTAATACATCATAGCTTTTATGTATAAATCCATACCGTCCCCAGAGTACAAGTAATTGCATTTCAACTTTTTTCTTTCTATCTTCAAAATCATCGTTCATATCAACAGTTGCAGCTGCTCTATAATCTTCACAAGTAGCATGGATAGAATCTTCATCAAAACATCTAACATACTCTTCTACTGCACTTGGATCAAATTTATCATCAAATGCCACATCTTGATCACTCCATCTTTTTAACTTTTCAGTAAGATAGTATTTGGCATTTGATCCTATTAAGGTTTCTGGCAAATTATCAGGTTGAATTAAAAAGAACCAATGATAATACCCTGTTGCAAATTTTTGGTTTGTATTTTCAAACATATGATATGTTGGAGCAATATCCATAACACAAGCTTTTAAAACTCTGTCAGGATAATCTAAACACATCCTATGTGTTACTCTTGCACCTCTATCATGACCTGCAACATAAAAAGTTTTGAAGTCTAGATAATCCATAATATTAACCATCTCTTCAGCCATAACTTTTTTTGAGTAATTTTTATGATCTTCCATACCTCTTGGTTTTGAACTATCACCGTATCCTTTTAAATCAGGACATACAACATAATATTTTTTTGATAATTCATCTACAACTTTATGCCACATAGTGTGTGTCTGAGGGTATCCATGTAGAAGAAGAAGAGGGATACCTCTAGAGGGACCTGCATGTACAAAATTAAAATCAATACCTTTATATTTAATAGATTCTTTTTTAAATCTGTTTGGAAATAGCATGTAACTCCTTTAATGGAATATTATCTAATATTTGTAAAAAAATATATAAAATAGATATTTTTATTAAGATATTACAATTATAAATTTTTTTATTTCAAGTAAAATTAAACTTAACTTAGATAAAATCACGACTCTATTTTAAAAATAGAAACCTCACATGTGTCAATCCTGGTATGGGTTGTGATGAAAATCATTAAGGGGCACAGAGGCTAAACCCTAAAATATTAAAAAACAAGGAAAAACTATGGTTACAATGAAAGACCTATTAGAGTGTGGTGTACACTTCGGACACCAAACAAGAAGATGGAATCCAAAAATGAAAAAATTCATTTTCGGTGTTAGAAAAAATATCTATATTATTGACTTACAAAAGACATTAAGATATTTCAGATATACATATAATGTAGTTAGAGACAATGCAGCAAAAGGTGAAACTATGATTTTCGTTGGTACGAAAAAACAAGCTTCACAAGCAGTTAAAGATGCAGCAATCTCTTGTGGTATGCCATACGTTAACCACAGATGGTTAGGTGGTATGTTAACAAACTACGGAACAATTAAAAAATCAATTAGAAAATTAGAAGTTATTAAAAAAATGAGAGAAGAGGGGCAATTAGACCTTCTTACTAAAAAAGAAGCTTTAATGCTTACAAGAAAAGAAGAAAAATTAGAGTTATATCTTGGTGGTATTAAAGAGATGAACAAACTTCCAGATATGATGTTTGTTTTAGATGCAGTAAAAGAAAAAATTGCTATTCAAGAAGCTAGAAGATTAGGAATCAAAGTTGTAGCTCCATTAGATACAAACTGTGACCCTGATGTAGTTGATTACCCAATTCCAGGTAACGATGATGCAATTAGATCAATCCAATTATTTTGTTCAGAAATGGCAGAAGCTATGAACGAAGGTAAAGCTTTATTAGCTGAAGAAAATGGTGAAGAAATCGATGTACCAGTTTCTGAAGAAGAAGCAGCAGAAGTAGTTGCAGAAGCAGTAGCAGAAGGTGAAGCTGAAGCATTCGATACAGAAGAAACAACAGAGGAAGCGTAATCATGGCAGGTGCAACTCCAAAACTTATCAAAGAATTAAGAGAGATGACTGGTGCAGGAATGCTTGATTGTAAAAATGCACTTAACGAATGTGATGGTGATTTAGATAAATCAGTTCAACACTTAAGAGAAGCAGGTTTAAGTAAAGCTGCTAAAAAAAGTGGAAATGTTGCAGCAGAAGGTTTAATTGATATTTTAATTAATGAAGACAATACTAAAGCTACTATGACTGAGATTAACTCTCAAACTGACTTCGTAGCTAAAAATGAAAACTTTATTAAATTAACAAAAGATATTACTGCTCATGTTGATGCAACTGGTGTTGTTGAAACTGAAGAGTTAAAGAAAACTACTATCAATGGTCAAAACTTTGAAGAGTTTTTAAATGAAAAAATTGCAACTATCGGTGAAAATATTGTAGCTAGAAAAATGGTTACTATGACAACTGATTCTGGTGTAATTAATGGTTATGTTCATGCAACAGGTAGAGTTGGAGTTTTATTAGCAGCAGTTTGTGATGAAGGTGTAAAAGAAAAAACTAAAGATTTATTAAAAAACATCGCAATGCATGCATCAGCTATGAAACCAATTGTTATTTCATATGAAAATTTAGAACCTGAATTTATTGAAGCAGAAAATAGAGCAATCGTTGCAGAAATTGAAGCAGAAAATGATGAATTAGTAAGATTAGGTAAACCACTTAAAAAAATTCCTTTATTTGTTTCTAAATCACAACTTACTATGGATGCTTTAGAAAAAGCAGAAGAAGAGTTCAAAAAAGAATTACAAGCTTCTGGAAAACCAGAAAAAATTTGGGACAAAATTTTACCAGGTCAAATGGAAAGATTCATCCAAGATAATACTGAATTAGATAGAAGACTAGCACTTCTTTCTCAATCTTATGTATTAAATGACAGTTTAACTGTTGAGCAAGCAATTGCTGAAGTTGATAAATCAATCCAAATTGTAGAATACGTAAGATTCGAACTTGGTGAAGGTATCGAGAAAAAAGAAGAAGATTTCGCAGCAGAAGTTGCAGCTCAAATGGGTAAATAAACCCAAATAAAGTCATCAGTAATGGGTGAAGAAAATAAAACTAACTCACTTGTTACTGGTGATGACTCTATTTTAATACAAGCAAAAAATCTATCTCATGAATTTGATTATAAACTATTCGAAAATATAAATTTAAATCTACACAAAAAAGAATCAATTGCAATAATTGGTATGAGTGGAAGTGGTAAATCTACACTACTAAATATTCTATCCTCTTTATTAGAACCAAAAAGTGGTGAAGTGGTTTATAACGACAAAAATATTTATTCAATAAAAAAGAAAAAGCTTTTAAATATAAGAAGAGAAGATTTTGGTATAATATTTCAAGCACATTATCTCTTTAGGGGATTTTCTGCAAATGACAACTTGAAAATTGCTACTTTATTAAGTGGTAATAGTATAAATGAAGAGCTTTTAAAAAAACTAAATATTGACTTTGTAATCAATCAAGGTGTTGGAGAACTTAGTGGTGGACAACAACAAAGATTGTCAATAGCTAGAGTTTTGATGAAAAAGCCAAAAGTTATATTTGCAGATGAACCAACTGGAAATTTAGATAAAGAAACTGCTATAACAGTTATGCAGGCTCTAAATGAATATATAAAAGAGAATGATGCAGGAATGATACTTGTAACACATGAACACGATTTAGCACAGTTGTGTGATAAAGTATATAAATTAGAAAATTTAGAGCTGGTGGAATTGAAATAGATGAATTTAGTACTGATAACAAATACTCAAATAGTTGTAAAAATATTCTCTTTAGTGTGTAAAAAACTTGATTTAAACCTTTCTATTAGAAACAATTTAGATATTAAAGAGGATGTTGAGATAATAGTTGTTGATGAAGAGTTCATTAATGATGATTTCAATAAATTAAAAGTTCATACAAAAAAACTTGGAGCAATAACAGCAGAAGAGTTATCTTTTGATAAATCTAGAGATTTTATAATAACAAGACCCTTCTTACCAGCAAAACTAGCAGAGATACTAAAAGATGAAATTGAATATATAAAAGAAGATTCTACTACCCATCAAGACATAAGAAATAGTATAAATGAGGAGGAAGTTATTACAAATTATGTAGAGTCTTTAGCAGATGATGTAGCCTACGATATTCAAGAAGATAATGATGAATCAATAGTTACAATTGCATCACTAAATAGTGGAGGAGTTTTAGATAATTTAGAACTTCATAAAATTAGTGATATTTTGCACGATGATGATATCCAAAACCAAGTTGTTGTTGAAAAACAAGATTGGAAAGATATATCTGAAATAATTGATGATGCCCTGAATGAAGTAAAAGAGTATGAGTTTAGTATGGATTATGATACAAGTAAACCTGAACCAATAAGATTGTTGTTAAACAATTATAATATAGATGAATTAAGACCTTTTTTACAAAAGTTTGACCAGAATGTAATAGATAGGTTATCAAATGGAGAAGATGTGGACGTAACATTATGCTTAAAGGTAAATAGATAATGACAAATGGTGCTATTTTAATAATTTCAGGACCTAGTGGATGTGGAAAATCTACACTGCTAAAAAAAGTATATGAAAGCATTGATGATTACTACTTTTCTATTTCAACAACTACAAGATCTCCTAGAGTAGGAGAACAAGATGGAGTTGATTACTTTTTTGTATCAAAAGAAGAGTTTGAAGAAGATATAAAAATGGGTCACTTTTTAGAGTATGCAGAAGTTCATGGAAACTATTATGGGACATCATTAAAACCAATAAAACAAGCTGTAGAAGAGGGAAAATTAGTAATTTTCGATATAGATGTTCAAGGGCATGATATAGTAAGAAAAAAACTAAATGATATAGTAACCTCAGTATTTATAACTACACCAACTTTAGAAGAGTTAGAAAAAAGACTTACGAGTAGAGATACAGACTCAAAAGATGTAATAGAAAAAAGATTATCAAATGCAAAAACAGAGATAAAATATTTTCAAAAATATGATTATTTTATTATAAATGATGATTTAGAAGAGGCTTCAAAACAACTAGTGAGTATAGCCAATGTAACTAGAATAAAATCAAAACTTTTTGAAAAAGAAAAAATTATAGATAATTGGCTAAAGTAGATTTACTACTTTAAAACCCTTTTATCTCCATCTTTTTTTATATTTCCAAACTTATCCATATATTCTAAATAAGCAATTAGATATTTCCTACTTGCATCTAAATTTTCTTTAAAAAGTTTTATATCTATATATTTATTTGATTTAATAATACTATTTATGAGTTGAACGATTTTTGCTAGATTTTCATGGTGAATAAATAGATTGTGTTGTAATCTAACTACAAGTTTTTTCATAGTAAGTGATTTTAAGATAGTATCTCCCATTTTTCTATCTATATCCATATCATCATAGATATTATATGGTGCTGTTGGCGTAAATCTTTCATGAAGTAATCTTGAAAGAATAGTTTCTTCTAATATAGTTTTAAAATCTATTTTTATATTTGCATTTTTATATAGGTTTCCATCTTTTATCAAAAAATCTTCTTCAACTAATTCATTTAAAACTAATTGAATAAAACCTTGGCTTGCCCATTTCATTCTAAAATGGATAGAATTATTTGAAAGTAGGGCATATTGATTTTTTGTATATATATTTTTTATCATTGACTTGATTAAATCTTTTGTTTCAATTGGATATATAACTAAGTTATTTTCATCTATAAAAGTATTTTCTAAAGATTTTGTAAACTCTAAAGCTTCTTCGTGGCTTAGGGCAAATCTTTGTGCAGAAGATATCAAACCTAAGCCTTTTTTGTGTGCATTTAATAAAATTTCATAGGCAAGAGTTATATCCTCTTTTTCTAAAGCCTCCAATAGTTGAATTTTTTGAGACTTTTTCATTGGATCTGCTACGGGATTTAGTATTATACCTCCAGCTATCGTATCATTTCCTTGTCTTATTATGAGTTTTTCTTTAAAAATTGTATAGATTGGTTTACTTAGTTTTAATATTGCAAAACCAGATTTTAGTGAATTTAATGCATCAAAAAGTAAAACTTTTGCTTCAACTCTTTTTGAACCTATAAATATAGAGTAAGTTTGATTATGTTTTAGTTCCTTATTTGGTAAAGTTTTAAAAGAGATATCAATATTATCAAAACCTCTTAAGAAACCTTTTTTAGAGATTAAAAATCCTTTTTCAATATCATTTGCTTTTATTCCAGAAAGGTTTATTGCTGTTCTGTTTGAGATATTAGCTGTTTGTTCATCTTTTCCATGAACTTGTAGATTTTTAACTTTAGCCTCTTTTTGAATATCACAAATAAAAAGCTTATCATCTATACAAATAGGTTTACCAAGAACTGTTCCTGTGATAATAGTACCAGCCCCAGGAGTAGAAAAAACTCTATCTACATAATATCTAAAGAAATTTTCTTCTATTTTTGTATTTGCATTTAAAGAAAATAGCTTTTGTTTTAACTCTTCAATAGATACTTTATCAAAGATTGAAACACAGCTTGTAAATAAAAGATTAAAATCAAACTCTTTTAGATACTCTTCAATCTCA
This sequence comes from Arcobacter sp., assembly GCA_003252105.1. Lineage (GTDB taxonomy): Bacteria > Campylobacterota > Campylobacteria > Campylobacterales > Arcobacteraceae > Halarcobacter. The sequence continues at coordinate 14,030 of QKDL01000007.1, read as the reverse complement.
TAAACAATACTTGGTAACTCTTTTTCATCAACTAAATCTTTTTTAGTGATAGTTAAAATAGCATTTTTAACCCCAAGAAGATTTAAAATCTGAAGATGTTCTACTGTTTGTGGCATTATCCTTTCAGCTGCACTTACTACAATCATAACACAATCAAAACTAAATGCTCCAGCTATCATATTTTTTACAAGTTTTTCATGACCAGGAACATCTATAAAAGCAACATTTTGAGTTTCATTAGATAGATTTGAAAAACTTAAATCAATAGTAATACCTCTTTGTTTTTCCTCTTTTGTTGTATCCCCTTCAAAACCATTCAAGGCTTTTATTAAAGCAGTTTTTCCGTGGTCAATATGGCCAGCCGTTCCAATGATATAGTTATGCATTTATAATCTCTTTGATTGTAGAAATAATAAGTTCTAAATCCTCTTCTCTTATTGTTCTAAAGTCTAAAAGATATTTTTCATCTTCAATTCTTCCAATTATATTTTTTGCTCTTAGAAGCTTTTCTATTTTATTTGGTTTATAGTTTTTAAACTCTAAGCTTAAAGCAATAGTTGGGATTTTTTTATTAGGTGTTGTCCCTCCACCAATAACTGTTTGTGTTTTTATAATCTCACATTTACAGATATCATCAAGGGCAGTTTTTACAGTTGTAGCATTTTGCGTTAATTTTTCTATTGGTTTTAGCAACATTTTAAGAGTAGGTATCTCATCATAGTTTTTAAGAAGAATTGATTTCATATTTTCTTCTAGTAAAGCAAGAGTTAATTTATCAACTCTTAACATTCTTAAAAGCGGATTTTTCTTTAATTTTTCTATATATTTTCTTTTCCCAACAATAATTCCAGCCTGTACTGAACCTAATAGTTTATCCCCTGAAAAACTTAAAAGAGAAGGGTTATATTTCATATAGTCTAATACAGAGGGCTCAGTCTCTTTTAATCCATAAGGTAAATCGATTATATGTCCACTTCCCATATCATAATAATCAATGAGTTCATTCTCTTGTGCTACTTTAACTATTTTTTCAAATTCAACCTCACTGCTAAAACCTTCAATAGAATAGTTTGATTTATGAACCTTCATAAGCATAGCAGTATTTTCATTTATTGCATTTTCATAATCTCTTAGATGGGTTTTATTAGTAGTTCCAATCTCTTTTAAAATAGCTGTACTACTACTCATCACATCAGGAATTCTAAAACTACCACCAATCTCTACAAGCTCTCCACGACTTACAACAACTTCTTTATTTTGGGCAAAGGTATTTAATACTAAAAATACAGCACTGGCATTGTTGTTTACAATTAAAACATCTTCACATCCTAAAAGTTTACAAACAACTTTAGAAATATGTGAGTACCTTTCTCCTCTTTTTCCCTCTAAAAGATTGTATTCAAGATTATTGTATGAGGTAGCTATTGTTTTTACTTTTTCAAAAGTATTTTCATCTATTAAACTTCTTCCAAGATTTGTGTGAACTATAACTCCTGTTGCATTTACAACTTTTTGTAAAGATGGTTTTGTTATCTCTTCATATTTTTTTATGATTTTTTCTATCAATTCTTCTTCATTTATATTAGTAACTTTATTATTCAAAATATCTTCACGTAAATTTTGTAAAACCTCTTTTGTTATAGAAGTAACTAGCGGTTTTGATAAATTATTAAAGTAATTATTTAAAATAAATTTATCAACTTTTGGGATAGATTTTAGTAAAATCATTTTTACCCTTTTAGAGTTTTTTAATCTTTTTATATGTAGAATTCTAATCTACTTTAAAATTTGGGGGGCATGTGATCCTGGTGGACACCACAGGCTTCAACCCTGATTGGCGGTTTTTGTGTAAACGCCGCGGTAGGTTCGATTCCTACGCCTTCTCGCCAAATTTTAGTATATGATTATAGGAGTTGCACCTCTTGGTATAACCTCTCCAATAATTGTTGCATAACCATATGTTAGTTCTTCAACTTTTTTAATATATTCTTTAGCATCTTCTCTATCCATTGCTATTAATAATCCACCAGAAGTTTGGGCATCACAATACATTTGATAACATTTAGAGGTTGGACACATTATAGTTGTTTTATCTTCTAAATATTTCATATTCCTTTTGGTTCCCCCTGGAATTACTCCTTGTTCTGCTAATTCTTGTGCATCTGGCATAACTGGTACAATTCCACAATGAATTGCAAAAGATGTAAAGTCAGTTGTTGCTTCTAATGCATGACCTAAAAGACCAAATCCTGTAACATCTGTACAAGCACTTACATCATAATTTCTTAATATCTTTGAAGGTAGATAATTAAGAGTTTCCATAACTTTTATTGCTTCTAATTTTGTACTTTCACTTAAAATATCATTTTTAATAGCGGTTGTTAATATACCCATACCTAGTGGTTTAGTTAGTACTAAAACATGACCAATTTTTGCACCATTATTTTTATATATATTATCTGGATGAATTGTTCCTGTTACTGACAAGCCATAAAACATCTCTGGTGATTCTATCGTGTGTCCACCCATTAAAAGTCCACCACACTCTCTTATTTTTTCATTTCCACCTTTTAGTATCTCTACTAGAGCATCTTTACCAAAGTTTTTTCTATCAAAACCTACAATATTTAGTGCAGTTTTTACTTCTGCTCCCATTGCAAAAATATCTGATAAAGAGTTTGCAGCCGCAATTCTCCCAAATATATATGGGTCATCAACTACGGGTGTAATAAAGTCAAGTGTCTGTACAATAGCTTCATCATCACTTATTTTATATACTGATGCATCATCACTATTTTCAAATCCTACTAAAATTCTTTCATCTGGTGTAGCCAAACCACTAATTGTTCGTTTGAGGTCACCCGGACCTAGTTTAGCAGCTCAACCAGCAGCACAGACGAATTTGGTTAATTTATATTCGTCACTCATTGTGTATCCTACAATTTATGGAGATAAGGTGTATATAGAAGTTTAAAAAAGTTTAGACATATATGTACACCTATACCATAGGTTAATCTATACATGATTCTACTTTTTTTATTGTTAAAGATAGATTAATTAGGGTAAAATTTTTTTTACCTGTTAAGTTAAAATTAATAACTACTATATTAAGATTTTAAAATTCAAAGGTTCGTACCATAGGTTATGGTTAGATTTAAAGTTTTAAGACTTTAGTATCTCTTATTGGAACTAAAATAAACTAGAGGTAATAGATATGCAAAGAAGAACATTTATCAAAGGCTCAACAATTGTAGCTGCTGCAATGGCAGTTTCTCCAACAATTTCATTAGCAAATGATGAAAAAAATCCATTTGGTATAAAAAGTAAACCAAGAAAGTTTTCAATAACAAACAGTTTTGATATACAACCAAGTAATGAAGAGATTAAATTATGGGTTCCACTTCCATTAGATGCAACTTATCAAAAGATGGTAAAGATTTCATATGAGGGTACATTTAGTGAAGCATTTATCTCAAATGACAATCCATATGGAACAAAACTACTTTTTGCTAAATTTGATGCAAATAACAAAGAGAATAAACTTACAATTAAAATGGATATGGTAACTCAACAAAGAGTTGCAAATCTTGCAAAAGCTAAGCCAAGTGTTGAAACTTATCCAGCAGATGTTGCAGTATTTTTAGAAGGTACTCACCACACACCAATCAATGATACAATCAAAAAATTTGCTACAAAAATCACAAAAGGTGCAAATACAGATTTAGAAAAAGCAAGAGCAATCTATGATTGGACAGTTGCAAATATGTATAGAGATGAAAGTGTAAAAGGTTGTGGACTTGGTGATGCAGCAAAAACTTTCGAAAAAGAGGTTTTTGGTGGAAAATGTACAGATATAAGTTCAGCTTTTGTTGCTTTACTTAGAAACTCTGGAATTCCAGCAAGGGAAGTATTTGGTATTAGAGCTGGTAAATCTTATATCTCTAAATCTTGTGGTAAAGCTGATGAAAATGGTTTTGCTAAAATCTCTGGTGGACAACACTGTAGAGCAGAGTTTTATGTAGGTGGTCTTGGATGGGTTCCAGCTGATCCTGCCGATGTTACTAAAGTAAGACTTCAAGAAAAACTAACAGATGCTGATAAAAAAGTAAAAGATACAAAAGAGTATCTATGGGGTAATTGGGAGATGAACTGGGTTGCATTTAACTATGCAAGAGATTTTATTTTGGATCCTAAACCAGCACAATATCCATTGAATATGCTTGGATACCCATATGCAGAAGTTGGAGAAGATGTATTAGATTACTATTCACCAAAAGATTTTGGATATGCTTACACTTCTCAAGAGATTGTATGAATCTAAAAAAATTTAGTATGATAGGTGCAGTTATAACTGCCCTATTATCTACAATGTGCTGTTTACCAGCATTTTTATTTTTATTATTTGGTATCTCAAGTGCTTATTTGTCTTTTTTAACTACACTTGATGTGATAAGGATACCTTTTGCTATTTTTTCAGTTTTTTTATTAGGATTAGCAATCTATAAAAATAAAAATTGTAAAGATGGATGTTCTATAAATAGTATGCAATTAAGTAAAGTTTTTATCTCTATATTGGTTTTACTAGTTGCATTTTTACTTTTCTATCCAGAGATACTTCCATATTTTATAGGATAAATGATGAAAAAAATATTACTGTTTAGTTTGTTTAGTTGTTTTTTATTTGCAGATAAAATCTCAATTATAACTGTACCTTCTATGCATTGTCCTTTATGTACAACGGCAGTTAAAAAAGCTATCAAAAGTGTAGATGGTGTTAAAAGTGCAAGTGTTAAATTAAATACAAAAGAAGCAACAATAGTTCATGATGATAATTTAGATGTGGCTAAAATACTTGAAGCTATTAAAACCACTTCTTATGAAGGTAAACTAATCTCTACTCAAAATAAATAGTTACAGTTTTTTTAGAGCCTGTTCATCAAACCTATAAGTTTTGTGTTGAACTTTTGTTAGAATCCCTTTTGATGCTAACTCTTTAAAAAGTTTTATAAGAGTTGGTTTTGAGATATTTATCATCTCCATTATCTCACTATATGAGGTGTTTATCTCGTTATCATTGTCTAAGTTATTGATGATATATTTTATAACATCAACTTGTTTACTATCTGTTACTGCACCAATGATTTTTATAATATTACTGTTTCTTTGAATCTCTCTTTTTTGTACAACTGGCAAAAGAACATCATGTAGTGTGTCTAGTAACTCTTTTATATTGATTGGTTTTACTATATAGTTTTCAACTTTTAATTTTATGGCATCAAGTAGATATTTTGTATCTGTGTGTGCTGTTGTTAAGATTGCTGGAATCTCTAAGTTTTTTTCATTTTTAAGATATGTTAAAAACTCTATTCCATTTTCATTTTTAAGTAAAATATCTGAAATAATCACGTCAACTTTTTTATGAAAAAGTACATCTAAAGCTTCTTTTGTTGTTTTTACACCATATATTTTATTTACAAAATCTTCCAAAACATCTTTTGTATGAGTTAATAAATCTCCATCATCTTCAATATAAAGTATATTAAAACTTTTTAAAATATTTAAATCTTTTATTGCCATAAAACCACCTATTAAAATAAGATTATAACAAAAAATAATTAAATTATTCTAGAGGAATATCTATGATAAATAGTGTAGACTTACACTCTTCACATTGTGGTTGGGGATTTTTGATATTTTTACATCTAATTGAACCATTCATATGCTTTTCAATTATCTGTTTAGACATATAAAGTCCTATACCTGTTCCAGCACTTTTATATTTTGTTGTATAGTATGGTTCAAAAATTTTAGGTAAGACCTCTTCATTTATACCCCCACCATTATCTATAAAGTGAATAGTAACTTTTGAGTCTAAAGGTTTTACAATAACTTTAATCTCTTTTCTTATACAACACTCTTTGTCTATAAGTGCATCTTTTGAGTTATTAATCAAGTTTAAAATTACATGGGAAAGCTCATTGTAAAAACCATTTATCATTACATCTTTTTTAATCTCGATACTATGGAAAATATTCTCTTTTTCTAAGATATATTTTGAAAGCTCAAAAGAGTGTTCTAAACAATCTTTGAGACTAAATTTACTTTTTACTTTATTAGGAGAGAAAAAGTTCTTAAAATCATCCAAGGTATTAGACATATTATTAGCAAGAAGTAGGGCATCTTTTACTTTTGTATCTACAAATTCAGGAGTTAATTTGCCTAGTTCCATTTTTGTTTGAAAACTTTGTACTATCATTGAAATAGAACCTAAAGGTTGTCTCCATTGATGGGCTATATTATTAAGCATCTCCCCCATTGAAGCTAATTTTGCTTGTTGGAACATGATGATATCTTTTTTTCTACTGTTTTTAACCTCTTTATTAATCCTTTTTTCAAGATTTTCATTTAATTCTAATAGCTCTTTTGTTTTCTTTTCAACTTTAGTTTCAAGTATTTTATGTAGTTTTTTAAAGTGATTAATAATCAGTACAGATAGTAAAATTGAGAATAAAAATACAAAAAATATTGATAATATTGAAAATAAAAAGATATAGTTAAAAAGTCTATCTGTATCTCTTTTTTCTTCAATAGCTACTTTTAAATCATAGTTAATTAAACTTGTAATATAAACTTTTATACTATTGATTTCATAATTTAATTCTTCGTATGAGTCTATATCAAAACTATCTATATAGTTATTTATATGAGTATATTTTTTGTCAATATTATCTATAATAGCTGTTAATAATACATCTTTTTTTATATCTTTGCTTTTCCCTAAAAAGATTCTTTTAATCAAACTTAAAAAATAGTTGTATTCAAATCTTTCAAATCTACTTAGTTTATATTTTTGCCAATATTCAGTTGAAAGTTTTTTTGCCAGTTCTAATACTTCTTTTCCATTGTTATAAGTGATTTGATTGTTTTTTACATCATAAATTGTATCTTGAATATTTATCTCATAAACATCTTTTAAACTCTCTAATAAAATCAATGGTTTTGTACGTTTTTCAAATAATCTTTCAAAGTCACTTTTTATAGCATATGTAGAGATTTGTGATAAAACAATAATACAAAACATACCTCCAGCAATAATCAATATCAAAAAGTTTGTTTTATTACCAAAAGCTAGATTGTCAAAAAAAGAGATTATTTTATTTAAGTTCATATTTTATCTCTTTAAATTTTGAATCTTCGTATTTATATAAGTATGCTTTATTTAAAAGTTGGTGGTTTTTAAATCCAAGATCTAAGTCTTTTATATCATTTTTATTAAGAGTTTTTAAACTATGTATGAAATTTATTCTTGTTAAATTATCTTTTATTTTTTCTAAAGATTTCACAACTGCTTTTGCAGCAATAAAAGACTCAAATGAGATAAAAGTAAACTCATTTTTAGGATAATAGTGAGTATATATTTTTCTATATTCCTTTGCAATTTCCAAAGAAGTATCATCATAACTTGGTACGATCTGTGAAAAAATCAAATTTTTACTTTCATGGTTTAGTTCTTTTATCATTGCATTTGCATCACCAAAAGATACTGTTGCAAAGATTGTATCTTTTAGATTTATCATTTTTTTTGCTTTTTTTATAAATAAAGCATTTGCTTTATAAGCACCTATCATTATAATTGCACCAATATTTTTATTTTTCATAGCGTGAAGAGCATGATTTATAGATAGGGTATTTCTTTTATAACTTCCTTCACTTACAAGTTTTAATTGGTTTACTCTAAGAACTTTTAATAAAGATGAATAAACCTCTTCTCCATAGTCATCATTTTGATAAAATACTGCAAAGTTGGTTATACCTTTTTGACTATTTAGATATTTTACAACTTTATAAATCTCTTCTTGATAGCTACTTCGAATATTTATTATATTTGAGTGGTTATTTGTTCTTAGAAAACTAGCCCCAGTAAAAGGAGCTACAAATGGAATATTTGTATTCTCAACAAGAGGTAAAATTTTTTTAACTGTAGGAGTTCCTACAAAACCAAAAAGTGCAAAAACATTATCTTCTAATATTAACCTTTTGGTATTTAAATAGGTTAAATCAGGTTCGTATTTATCATCATAGCTAAGTAAATGAACTTTTTTTTCACCTAAGATATTATTTTCATTTGCATATTTAAAATAACTATTTGCACCAGTTAGTACACTTTTTCCCCATTCTTGAATAATCCCATCTTTGGGTAATGAAGTACCTAAAAGTATTGATTCTTGATTATATGGCTTTCTAAAATCAAAAATAGCAAAAAAACTTAATGCAAAAATAAATACAATTAAAAATCTATATATCAAATCAAATCCTAGCCTAGAATATTTGCTGATTATATCATTTCTAAACAAAAATAAATTTAAATATCCAAAAGGTAAAATAAATTTTATTTATTAAGTTATATTTCAGAATTAAACCAATAAAATAGGTAAAATAAAATTTACCAAAAGGCATAGGTTATGCAAGAGTATGTTTATTATACTAAAGAGGCTTTAGAGTTTCCACTTCATGAGTCTATATATGTATCTGACAACTTAGAAGAAGCTAGCAACAGTAGTTATATCATTTCAAATACAAATGAAACAAATAGTGAAGTAATAGCAAACGAGATTAGTTTTTATATTAAAAATAGCAAAGATCCTTTGCCTAAAAAAATTGATAATATAAAAAAATTATATGATATTGCATTGATTAAATTTGATAATGCAAAAGATTTTCCTCATAGTTTACAAATAGAAAACAAAGTGTTACTTATTGCAAATGAAGATGATTCAAAACAATTTTTACAAAAGATTCAAAAAGATGAATTTGATTTATTTCATATAGATGAGACTATTTTAAAATCTATAAATGGCAATATAGGAAATTTAACAGTAGTAGTTGATAGTAATAACAAAGATGTATCTTTACAAGTTGACCAAATCGTTTGGTTTGATGCAAAAGAGGAATATCTTGATAGAGCTGGAGTATTTAATCTTTCTATAAATAATATAGATGAAGTCTTAAAAAGCTTAAGAGATAATATTGTTCAAGTTAACTACAAAAATTTTATTACTTATGATAGCAGTATTTGTCAATATCACGAAAGAAGAGAAGATATCTGTGCAAAATGTGAAGAGGTTTGTCCTACTATTGCCATAATAAAAGATGAAACAAAAAGACATTTAGAGTTTTCTCATGTAGATTGTTTAGGTTGTGGAGGTTGTGTATCTGTTTGCCCAAGTGGTGCTTTAGATTATGCCCCAATGGATAAGAATTCATTATTTGAAATAATTCAATTTTATAAAGATACTAATCCTTTGATAATCCCTACAGATATGGGAATTGAAAATTTAGAACTTAGTTTGAAAGAGAATGTTTTTCCATTTAAAATAGATGGGAAAAAATTTTTAGATGAAGTTTTATTTTTATCTTTGGTTCAAACTTCAGGTTCTCAAGTAGTTTTTTACAGCGATATTTTATCAAAAGGTGTAAGTGACTCAATAAGAATCTTAAATGAAATTTATCAAAAAAAATATGGAAAAGATGCAGTTTTAGTAGCTTCAAATGAAGATGAACTACAAAAAGCTTTAGATGAGGTTTCTTTTATACCAAATAGTTCTTTTAACTTTAATCAACAAGATATGAGAAAAAGAGAGGTTTTCTCTTATAGATTAAAAAATCTTGTAGGAGATAATGATTTTGGAAGAGTTACTACTGGACCAAATATCCATTATGGTGTAGTAAAAGTAAATGAATCAAAATGTACCTTATGTCTTTCATGTGTTGGAGCATGTAATGTTGATGCTATAACTGCTGATGCAAATACTTTTGAACTTAAAATTAATCCATCTTTATGTACTTCATGTGGATATTGTGAAGTTACATGTGCGGAAGAGGATTGTCTTAGTATAGAACAAGATGTTATTGATTTAAATCCAATGTTTTTTAAAGAAAATGTTCTTGCAAAAGATACACTTTTTGCCTGTATTGAGTGTGGAAAAGAGTTTGCAACAACAAAAGCTATTGAAAAAGTTGCAGCAATGATGAAACCATTTTTTGCTTCAAACCCTATAAAAGAAAAAACACTTTACTGTTGTGAAGATTGTAAAGCAAAACTTATGATAAAACAAGGATTATTAGATGCATAGTAAAGAGATAGATGCGGCAAGACTTTTTATATACAATATTTTATCGATGTTGTTTGTTGAAGAGCATGTGAAAAATCATAAACAAGAGTTAGTAGAAAACTTAAAACTTCTTTCTTCAAATGCCTTTGATGAAGAGGTTGCAAAACTATCAAACTCATTAATTGAACTTTTAAATAGTTATGAAAAAGATGAGTTATATATTCAATATCAAGAGCTTTTTTTAGTTCCTTTTGGTACTTCTGTTTCTTTAAGTGCTTCTTGGCAATATGAAGAAAGAGAAGCAGGAATAATGTTATTAAAAGTAAGAGAAGTTTTGGCTAAAACAAAAATAAGAAGAGATGAAAACTCTTTTACTGCTCAAGAAGATAATTTTGGTTTTATATTTACTTTATGTGCATATTTGATTGAACAACAAATCAATTCTGAAATCAAAGAAAATTTACAAAAAGAACTTTTTAAAGAGGTAATAAACCCTTTTATAAATAAATTTCCTTTTCAATTAGTTGCAAGTAATTCAGAAATCTACTCATTAGTAGGAATCTTACTTGGAATCTTTTTTAATTTTGAAAAAGTGTATTTAGAACTTAAATAAAGGTTTTGAGAATGGAAAAATGCCTTAAAAATTTATTGAATTTTTAAGGGGTTTTTTGCCCACAAAAAAATAAGGAGTTTAATATGGCTGATGAGTTAAGATAAGAAGAGGCTTTATTAAAAGAGCAGGAATTGCAGCTGGTGTATTAGCTGGTTCTGTTGTAGCTACTGCTGCTACTTCTGAGAGTAAGGAAAGAGGTGCAGGAAGCAACGTTGGAAACGGTGTTGTTACAGGTACTTCAACAAAAAAAGAGATTCTTTATAAAAAAACAGCGTCATGGGACACGTTTTATAACGCTGCGAAATAAGAAAAGAGGAAGGAGAGAATAGATGAATATGCTAAAAAGCTTTGGAAGAAGAAGTTTTCTAAAAATGGCTTCTCTTGCTACAGCTGTAACAGCAACATCTGCCTTTGCTAGCAATAATGTTTTAAGAAGTGCAACTGAAGAAGAGGTTAAAAACCCTTTTCCAGGTTCTAAACTAATTAAAACTATTTGTACGCATTGTTCAGTTGGTTGTGGTGTTATAGCTGAAGTACAAAAAGGTGTATGGGTAAGACAAGAGGTTGCTCAAGACCACCCAATTAGTCATGGAGGTCACTGTTGTAAAGGTGCTGATATGATTGATAAGGTTAGATCAGCAAACAGATTACAATACCCTATTGAAAAATCAGGTGGTAAATGGAACAGATTAAAATGGGATGATGCTATGACGAAAGTTACAGCAAAACTTATGGAATTAAAAGATAAGTATGGTCCTGATGCTGTTCAATTTTTAGGTTCTGCAAAAGTTAGTAATGAGCAAGCTTTCTATATTAGAAAATTTGCAGCAATGTTTGGAACGAATAATATAGATCACCAAGCTAGAATTTGACATAGTCCTACAGTTGCCGGTGTGGCAAATACATGGGGATATGGTGCTATGACAAACCATTTAGGTGATATGCAAAATTCAAAAGCTATCATTATTTTTGGAGCGAACCCAGCTTCTAACCACCCAGTTGCGATGCAGCATATATTAAAAGCTAAAGAGCAAAATGGGGCGAAAATTATTGTTGTTGATCCAAGATATACAAAAACAGCTGCTAAGTCTGATATCTATTGTAGAATCAGAACTGGTACTGATATTGCTTTCATGTATGGAATGATTAGATTAATCAAAGAGAATGGTTGGTTTGATAAATCATTTATAGATGATAGAGTTTATGGTATGGAAGAGATCTTTAAAGAGTGTGAAGAGTACACTCCAGAGGTTGTTGAAGATATTACAGGATGTCCAAAAGAGATATTAATTCAAGCTACAACTGCATTTGCAGCGGCTGAACCAGGTGCATTAATCTGGAATCAAGGATGGACACAACATACAATCGGTTCTTCAAATACAAGATTAGGTTCGATTTTACAACTTGTTCTTGGAAATATGGGAAAAACTGGTGGTGGATGTAACATCTTAAGAGGACATGATAACGTTCAAGGCTCAACGGATTTAGGTTGTTTGGCTGATACATTACCAGGATATTATGGATTATCAGAAGGTTCTTGGAAATATTTTGCAAAACAATGGAATGTTGATTATGAGTGGTTAAAAGGTAGATTCAAATCTAAAGAGATGATGGAATCTAAAGGGTTTAGTTTAGGTTTATGGATTCATGGCGTAAATGATGAAACAAATAAAGTAAATAATGCGGGAACACCGTTAAAAGCTTTAGTTTGTATTGGTAATGGTATTTCAACTATTACACAAACACACAAAGTAAAAGAAGCATTAGATAAATTAGAACTTGTTGTATTTATAGACCCATATGTAAATGATGCGGCAGTTATTACAACTAGAAATGATAATCTATTCTTACTTCCAGCAGCATCTCAAGTGGAAACTGAAGGTACAGTTGTAAACACTGCAAGAACTGCACAGTGGAGATATAAAGTAGTAGATCCATTATATGAATCAAGACCAGATCATGAGATTTTGTTTGATTTCGCAAAAAGAATGGGATTTTATAAAGAATACATTGCTGGTATGGGCAATGGTGAAAAATTTGTATGGCCAGATAATGCAACAGATGAGATTGCAAGAAGTTTAAAAACTATTGGTTTACAAGGTAAAACAGCAGCTAGAATAAAAAAACATACTGATAACTGGCATCTATTTGATTCAGTTTCTTTAAAAGGTAAAGGGACTGTTAAAAATGAATATTATGGATTACCATGGCCTTGTTGGGATGAAAGTCATCCAGGAAGCCCGGTACTTTATAATATAAATCTTCCAGTATCACAAGGTGGTATGGGATTTAGAAATAGATTCGGTGTTGAGAGAAATGGAGTAAGTCTATTATCAGCGGAAGGTTCAGCTCCAAAAGGAAGTAGAATCAAAGGTGGATATGCAGAGATTACTTCAAAAAATATTGAAGAGTTAGCTGGTGTAAAATTAAATGAAGAAGAGAAAAAAGCAGTAGAGGGTAAAAACTGGAAAACAGATGATAGTGGTATCTTAGTAAAATATGCTCTTCAAGCAGGACTTGCTCCTTATGGAAATGCTAGAGCTAGAACTATAGTATGGAATTTTATTGATAATATTCCAAAACATAGAGAACCATTACATTCATTTAGACCAGATTTAATTAAAAAATACCCAGCAGTAAAAGATAATCCTAAACACTTTAGGACTCAAGTTAGATATGAATCTGAGCAAAATGCTCAAGTTTGGGTAAATGATTATCCAGTAAATATTGTATCTGGAAGAATCGTAGAACATATGGGTACAGGTACAGAAACTAGAGCATCTAAATATCTTGCAGAACTTGCAGGTGAGATGTATGGTGAAGTACATCCAGAACTAGGTGCAAAACTTGGTATAAAAGATGGTGAAATGATGTGGGTATATGGAACTGGTGGAGGAAAAATCAAAATTAAATGTAAACACAGTTTAAGAGTAGATGAAAAATCAGTATTCTTACCACAAAACTTCTCAGGTATGTGGAGTGGTGAACATTTAGGTAAGAGATATCCAGCTGGTACTGCACCATATGCATTTGGTGAGAACTCTAACCAAATTACAAGTTATGGTTACGATCAACAAACATCTTGTCCAGAGACTAAATGTTCTTTGGTTAGATTAGAAAAAGCGTAGGGGGAAATTATGGGAAAACAACCAGAATTCGCAAGAATGAAATTTTATTGTGATGAGAACCTATGTATAGATTGTAACGGATGTGTAGTAGCATGTAAAGAGGCACATGAAGTACCAGTGGGAGTAAATAGAAGAAAAGTAGTAACAATAAATGAAGGTGTAGTAGGTCAAGAGATA
>QKDL01000031.1 GCA_003252105.1 Arcobacter sp. | reverse complement strand
TAGAATATTTGAATAATCTTTTATAAAAAAAGCAAAATTCTTTTTACCAAATAAAAAAAAATTAATACTAAAAATGCCTAAAATAGGATTTTCTTAGATACAAAATTTATTTTAAGTTTTATTTTAGCATTTTTCTTTTTTTTATAGATTATAATTATATTTGAAAACAAAAACAGAAGTGAGAAGTTTTCTGAAAACCCATCAAAGCATTTGGCCGTGCAGTTTAAGAAGTTTTCAGAAATTGGTGTACTCATAGTATGAGTGCGTTATACTAACAAATTAAACTTAGGGTTTAGTTAAAGTGATGTATATAGATAATATTTTCTACCTAAAAAGAAATGTCAGAGTATATATATAATTTAGAGTTTGATACTAACTATAAAGTTGAAGAGCCAATTTATAAAATTGTACATCAAATCGTTTGTTATATAAAAAACGAACGTAATTTTGAAAAGGCATTCGAAACAATCAAAAATAACAATTTATCATTTCAAGATGTAGTAAATCGTACAGGAAGATTAAATACTTTAGATGTAACTACATTAGCAGATCTACTAATTAGTAGAGCATAATTGAAAGGTTAATTTATGGCTGATAATTTAGGAGTGAAAAAGGTTATTGAAAATATTATATTCTTGATTGTTACTAAACAAGAATATAAAGAAGCAGCTAGATTGATGATAAGTAATAATATAACTATGAGTCAGTTATCGCAGTTAACTTTAAAAATATCTATATATAAAATGGCAAGATTGACAGATTCAATAATACAAGTAAAAAAAGGAAAGTAAAAAGTGGAATCAATAATTCATGAGTTAAGATATAACGATGTAAAAGAGGAAGATATCAAGACAATTATTGAAAGAGTGAAAAATAGAATCTCTGAAGAGAATATCGATAGAGAATTGGTAAAATTAGGATATCAAAAAATTTTTACAGTTGATTATGATGATTACGATAATTATGGTGATGACTATGATTTTGAAGATGATGATTATGATTATAAAGGACCAAAAGGTTTTGATGAGGACTAATTATTCAGAGGGTTTGGTATAGAAGTTAAACTTCCAACCCTTATCTTTATCATATTTTGATAAATTGTAGTCTTCCCAAACTTTTTGGCATCTTTTATTTTTCTTTTGAAGACCTTCTTTTGCAAATTGATGAGCTCTTCCGAAATTAGGAAATACACCCTTCCCACTTGCATACATAAATGCAAGATTACAATGTGCATTTATATCTCCTTGTTTTGAAGCTTTTTCAAAATAAGATACAGCTTTTTTATAATCTGTTTCAACAACAGTTCCTGTTAATAAAAATTGTCCTATCATATTTTGTGCAGGTGCGTATTCTCTGTTTGCTGCTTCTAAAAAAGTGTTAAAAGCTTTTTTTATATTGTAATAGGGAGATTTTTTAGATAAATAAAGTTTTCCAAGATAATAAGTGGATTTATTGTGTTTTAATTGACTACCTTTTTCTAAATAATCTTTTGATGTAGATAGGCTTTGTTCAATCTCTTTTCCATTTGCATAAATCATAGCAAGTCTAAATATTGCATCAGTATTGTCCTGTTCTGCCAACGCTTTATAACTATTTAATGAAGCTAATATCCCTTGTGAATTTTCAATATTTTTAGCTTCATTGAAACTAAGTGCAAAAGTTAAATTAATAGTGATTGTCAATAAGACAAAAAGTCTCACGATTTAATCACTTTTGGTATATTTGGATTAAGTGAAGTTGTTATCTCATAGGTAATTGTATTATGAATTTTAGCAAGTTTGGTTACATCATCATAAATACAAACTTCTTCATCCTCACAATTTATTGATAAACAATCCATAGAAACACGACCAAGTATTTCATACCCTTTAGGAGTTTCACATTTATCTACACCATTTAATCTAAAAAAACCATCCCCATACCCAACATCATATGTAGAAATAATCATATTTTTTTCTGCTTTAAACATTGCTCCATATCCAACTCTTTGATTTTTTTTGAGTTCTCTTGTTGCAATTTTTTTACCCCAAAGTGATAATACAGGTTTTAAAATTGGGTTATCAAAACTTGGATGAGTTTCTAAATATCCATATTGAGCTATACCAACCCTTGTTAAATCATCATCATAATTCTTAAATCTAAATAAAGCAGAAGAGTTAGCAGAATGAAACTTAGGAATAGATAAAAAAAGTTTTTCACATATTCTTTTTACTTCTTTTTTTACTTGAATAAAATTATTCCTTTGCCAGAAGAAGTCACAACTAAGTTCATCAGCACATCTATAATGGGTCATAACGCCTGTTAAGTTTAAATTTCTCTTACAAAGCCCTAAAATAGCCTCTTCTAGAGAATCTATTTGGATACCATTTCTATGCATCCCTGTATCAACTTTTATATGAACATTCGTATTTTCGGGTAACCGCTGGATATCTTCAAGGCAATTTATTACGATGTGAAAAGTATGTGAATAACTCTCACTTTTAGTATCAGCTAGGATTAAGATTTGCTCGAAAATTGTCTCAATTTTTTTTGCTTCTTCACATGTTCTCACAACTGCGGACTTTATTCCAAACTCTTTTGCCATACTTGCCATCTCTAAAAGTCCATGACCATAAGCATTGTCTTTTAATACAACTGCAACTTTGTCAATTGAGCCAGCTTTTTTTGAAATTACTGAAAGATTATGAAAATAGTTTGATTTATTTAATACAATATATGCCAAGGATTTAACCTTCAAGAGATTTAAAATAATTAATTATAAGCATAGCATCTTTTTCGTTTAAAATCTCTTTCAATTCTTCTAAGTTTGAATTTTTAATTTTTTCAAAAGTTCCAAAATATAAAAGTAGTTTTTTTAGTTTTGCTTCACCTATACCTTTTATCTGTAATAAAGAGATTTGGGTATCCTCTTTCCTTTTTTGTTTTTTATGAAATGTTATTGCAAATCTATGTGCTTCATCTCTAAGTCTTTGGACAAATTGAAGTCTTTTATCACTTGTAAGCAAATCTACTCTTTCAATTCTTCCATCTTTTTCAAAGTGGATAATATCTTTAGCACTACCTTTAGCCCTGTGAGCTTTAAAATCAAGTTTCTCTTTAGCAATGGCAATAACATCTAGATTTACTCCAACAGAGTTTCTAATATCAATAGCTAATTTTAGTAAAGTTTCTCCCCCGTCAATTACCCACATATCAGGAGCTGGATTTTTTTCAAAACTTTCTACTCTTTTAAAGAGCATCTCTCTCATTTGAGAGTATTCATCTTTTGAATCAAGATTATAGTGTCTATAATCACCTTTTATAAACTTCTCTTCCCAAGTTACCATTGCACCAACTGTGGCTTGACCCATCATATGTGAGTTGTCAAAACACTCAAATCTTGTAGGTGTTTTTTCTAAACCAAACAGCTCTTTTAACTCATCATAAACAGTGATTACTTTTGTACTTGAACTTAATCTTAATAGCTCTTCACAATTGTTTAGTGCTATTTCAATAATCTCTTTTTTCTTCCCTCTTTTAGGATTTGTAATTGAGATTTTTTTATTGAATTTTTCTTTTATAAACTCTTCTAACTCATCTTTTCCTTCTATATCTTGGGCTATTAAGATTTCATTAGGTAAAACTGGAAGTTCATTGTCATAATAGTTTACAATTGCTCTTTCATAGGCTTCATTTAGGTCAATATTTATATCTGAACTGTTCTTTTTAATATAATCATGATTACTAGAAGCTAATTTACCCTCTCTAAAGAACATTCTAACTATTACAGCTTTATCATTTGAAGCTTTTATCGCAAATAAATCAAGGTTTTCATCTGTCGCTAAATCCATCCCAGTTTGTATTTGTGATTTTTCGATAGTTTTTATTCTATCTCGTATCTTCATGGCTTCTTCAAATCTAAACTCTTGGCTTAACTCTTCCATTTTGCTAGTTAGTTTTGAAATAAGTTTATTTTTATTGTAAATATATGCTAAAGCCTCATCTATAAGTTTAGAGTAATCTTCTTTTGATATCTTACCTTCGCATGGAGCAAGACATTTTTTTATTTGATAAAAAAGACAAGCTTCTTTCCCTTTGATACAAGATTTTTTTTGTACTAAGGGAACTATTTCGTAAATAGAATCCAACATATCTCGTGCACCTGTAGAATAAGGACCAAAATATTTTACATTTTTATCTTTTAAAACTCTTCTAGTTATCTCTAATCTTGGAAAATCTTCATTGAAATTTATGTAAATATATGGATATGTTTTGTCATCTCGAAGTAAAATATTGTATTTTGGTTTTAGCTGTTTTATTAAAGAATTTTCCAAAATTAAAGCATCATGCTCATTTGGTACAACAATCCACTCACAAGATTTAACTTCTGTTATCATCTTATAAATTCTGGGACTTAGTTTATCAGCAGGTAAAAGTTTTGGAGTAAATTTGAAATAAGATTTAACTCTATTTTTGAGTACTTTTGCTTTTCCTATATATAAAAGTTTTCCATTTTCATCAAAATATTGATATACGCCAGAGTCTACTGGAAGTTGTTGTAGTTTTTCTTCTAAAGTCATTGAGCAATTATATCTAAAAAAGCTTTTTTAAACCTATCTATAATTGCTCAATTTTATAAATCTTTTTATAATATATTAGAAATATTTAATTCTATTTAAGGCGTAAGTTTTACATCCTGCTTCTAAATTATATTTTTTGGCAGCTTCTTTACACTTTTTTATTGCCATTCTTTTTGCAATGGCCTTATTTGTTGCATGGTAAGTTACACCAATTATCCATTCACCAGTTTCTTCATTGTAAACACCTGCAAATGACTTATCTATTTTATAATCTTTGTATTTGCCTTCATAATAATCTTTAATAGGTGACATATCTCTTGCAAAAAGAGTACCTATTAAAAATAAAATTGCTAATATATATTTCATGATAATCCTTTATTATACTAAAATGTTATTGGTTATATTTTCTATTATTTACTGCATAAATCGTACATTGTTTGAAAATCTTATTTTTTTTTGCACTTTTTTCGCAGTGTTTTAGTGCTGTTTTTTTTGCAGATGCTTTACTAGCTGCATTATAAGACCATCCTATGGTCCATTTTCCATTTTCAGAGTCTATAGCTATTGCAAGTGCTTTATTATCTTCAAGTCCTTGAAATTTTTCTTTGTAAAATCTTTCAATAGGTCCCTCTGCAAAAACAAAAGTTGCTAGTCCCAATAATAAAAATAGGTATTTCATATATTGCCCTTCGAGTTTATTATTTTTATTGTAACAACTTTAATAT
>QKDL01000038.1 GCA_003252105.1 Arcobacter sp. | reverse complement strand
GCTAATCTCTCAAGTGCTCTTTTTACAGCTAATTCACTTCCTGAGTGTGTTTGTATTGCATACCATTGTTGTGCCATTTAAATTCCTTAGTTGATTACAGCAGATAAGCTTAGAGACATGATTGCATCAATTAATGCTAAAAATAGTGTAATTACAGTAACTACTACAAATACTGAAACATATGCAGATCTAATTTGTTCTTTAATAGGGAAAATAACTTTATCAAGTTCTTCTTTAGCATTTTTATAATATGTTTTTAATTTATTCACAATCGACTCCAAAAAATTTTAAGCTTACAAATTCTTTTAAAAAAAGTCGAAACTGTTTTTAAAAAAATTTAGTGGCAGGCCAGGAGGGACTCGAACCCCCAACCATCGGATTTGGAATCCGGCGCTCTACCATTGGAGCTACTGACCTAGTTGATTGGTAAGTTAGTTGGTAAAGAAACTACCAACCTTTTGACTTACAGACTAAACTTAAGTCTTACGACTTAAGTTTCACTTCTTTATGTAAAGTGTGTTTTTTTAATCTTGGACAATATTTTTTTATTGCCATTTTTTCTGTGTATGTTTTTGGATTTTTGTAAGTTGTGTAGTTGATATCACCACTCTCTTCACATTTTAATCCAATTTTTATGCTTACTCCGTTACCCATAAGTTATCCTTACTCAATGATTTCAGCAACAACTCCAGCACCTACAGTTCTACCACCTTCTCTAATAGCGAACTTAGTTCCCTTTTCAAGAGCGATTGGAGCAACTAATGATACAGTAACTTCTACGTTATCACCTGGCATAACCATTTCAGTACCTTCTGGTAATTCAATAGAACCAGTTACGTCTGTTGTTCTTACATAAAATTGTGGTCTATATCCTGAGAAGAATGGAGTGTGTCTACCACCTTCCTCTTTAGAAAGGATATACACTTCACCTCTGAATTTAGTGTGTGGAGTAATTGATCCTGGCTTAACAAGAACTTGTCCTCTTTGAACATCTTCTTTTTTAATACCTCTTAAAAGAATACCTGCATTATCTCCAGCTTCTGCGAAATCCATCTCTTTTCTAAACATTTCAATACCAGTAACAGTAGTTTTAACAGTATCTTTTAATCCTACGATTTCGATCTCTTCACCTAACTTAACTGTACCTTGAGAGATAGCACCAGTAACAACTGTACCTCTTCCTGAAATAGAGAATACGTCTTCAACAGGCATTAAGAATGCTTGATCAACACTTCTTTCTGGAGTTGGGATATATGCATCAACTTCATCCATTAATTTATAGATTTTTTCAGACCACTCACCAGCAGTACCGGCTTTTGCTTCTTCTAATGCTTGGAAAGCTGAACCTGCAACGATAGGAGTGTCATCACCTGGGAAATCATACTCAGATAATAATTCTCTAACTTCCATCTCAACTAATTCTAACATCTCTTCTTTATCTTCATCATCAAGTTGATCTTCTTTGTTTAAGAATACAACGATGTATGGTACACCTACTTGTTTAGATAATAGAATGTGCTCTCTAGTTTGAGCCATTGGTCCATCAGTTGAAGCAATAACTAAGATAGCACCATCCATTTGAGCAGCACCAGTAATCATGTTTTTAACATAATCGGCGTGACCTGGACAATCTACGTGAGCATAGTGTCTAGTTTCAGTTTCATACTCAACGTGAGAAGTAGCAATAGTAATCCCTCTTTCTCTTTCTTCTGGAGCATTATCAATTTGATCATAATCCATTGCTTTTTGACCATTTCTTAGTGATAAACACATAGTGATCGCAGCTGTTAAAGTAGTTTTACCGTGGTCAACGTGACCAATAGTACCAATATTTACGTGCGGTTTACTTCGCTCGAATTTTTCTTTTGCCATAAAATTCCCCTTAAAAAAATTTTGGTTGTTATTGCCCTCTGAGTAGATAAGTCCGACAACTTCTCTATTCAGAGGGGATATTTGTTATTAAAATGCCTACAAAAAATACTAATATTTTTTTGTGGACTGGTATTTTACTTAAAAAATACTAAAAAAAACTTTAATGGGAGTTATTTTGTGTAAAAAAGGAGTTATAAAATAATTGCGTTATAACTCAGCTCCCAGTAATCAATAAATAAAAATGGAGCGGGAAACGAGACTCGAACTCGCGACAATCTGCTTGGAAGGCAGAGGCTCTAGCCAACTGAGCTATTCCCGCACTCATTTAAGTGGTGGTGAGAGAAGGATTTGAACCTTCGAAGCCATAGGCGGGAGATTTACAGTCTCCTGGATTTGACCACTCTCCAACCTCACCGTTGAAAAATTTTATTGTTCTGGTCAAGCGCTGATCTTTTAAAGACTACGCACGACATTAATAAAAGTGGAGCTGGTGAAGGGAGTCGAACCCCCGACCTGCTGATTACAAATCAGCTGCTCTAGCCAACTGAGCTACACCAGCATCCATAATTTAAGTGGTGGCGCGGGGCAGAATCGAACTGCCGACACAAGGATTTTCAGTCCTTTGCTCTACCGACTGAGCTACCGAGCCATTACGCTTTTTTGAATGCGTCCTGCTTAAATTGGAGTGAAATTATATACAGTAGTATATTAATTTAAGCTTAAACTAGAAACAAATTTTTTAAATTCTTTTCCTCTTTGAGCATAAGAGCTAAATTGATCTAATGATGCAGCTGCTGGTGACAACATTGCAACGCTGTCTACATCGTGTTTTGAAGCTATTTCAGATACTGCTTTTTCTAATACTTTACACTTTAAAAATTTTAAATTAAATTTTTTAGAATAGTTTGAAATTCTTTCACTATTACTTCCAATTGCAAAAATCTCTACATTATAAGCTTTTAAAAATATAAAAAGTGGCTCTAAATTTGCACCTTTATCATCCCCACCTAGTATCAAATAAATTTTTTTATCTTTATATGAAACTAAAGCATTCATAGTTGCATCAATATTTGTAGCTTTGCTATCATTAATCCAAAGTCTATTTTTTTTATCATAAAACTCTTCAATTTTATGTTCATCAATTTTAAATCTATTAATAGATTCATAGTCTATCTCATCAAAAACTATTTTTTTTGAAGCCAATGCTAGTATTGCATCCAATAAAAATGGTTCTTTAAAATTAATCTTTTTTTTATCTATATCAAAATATTTACATAAATCTTCGCTATTTTTATAAGTGATTTTCATAGCACTTGTTTTATAATCTTTAAAATCTTCAGGGATAATTGCAATTTCACCTTCTAACATCATATCTAATGGTTTGAGTTTTGCTTTTTTATATTCCTCAAAAGATCCATGCCAAGTTATATGATCTTCTGTGATTGGTAATAGTATATATAGATTTGGTTTTGCTCTGTTTGTATAATGAAATGTAAAAGAAGAAGTTTCTAAAATCCAAATGGGTACATCTTTATCTAATAGTGTTACTGGTGTTCCAATATTTCCTCCACAAACACTACCTTTATCTTTTAATATATGTTGACACATTTGGGTTGTTGTTGTTTTTCCATTTGTTCCACTTATCCAGATGGAAAAAGGCATATCATTATAAACTAAATCATAGTCACTTTGTGTATTTTTTGCTTTTTCGACCATTTCATTAAAAGGTGGAATACCAGGACTAACTATTGTAATATCATTTGAATCTAAATCATAAGTATCAAAATCAGAATCATCATACAAAACAACATTCTCAAAACTATCTTTAATAGCTTGGGCAGTAAGCCCTTTTCCTAATACTCTAATCATTTTAAACTTTCTATCTAATTTTAAGTGTTAATAAAGCAAGAAGATTTGCCATAAAAGATATTATCCAAAACCTGACTATAATTTTATTTTCTTTCCAGCCCTTTTCTTCAAAATGATGATGAATAGGAGCCATTAGAAATACTCTTTTTTTTCTAAGCTTATAAGAGCCAACTTGCAAAATAACAGATACTGTTTCAATTACAAATATAAGACCTATTAAAACAAGTAATATTTCAGATTTTGATACAATTGCTAAATATCCCATAAAAGCACCAATAGGTAAAGAACCACTATCTCCCATAAAAACTTGTGCAGGATGACAGTTGTACCAAAGAAAAGCAATTAGTGAACCTATCATAGCTGTACCAACTATTGTTAACTCACCTATTGTACTAATATTTGGTAAATATAAATATGAAGCTAATACTGCATGTCCAGTTATATACACTATAGCAGACAAAGTTACAAAAGCCATAATTGATGGAACAGTTGCCAATCCATCTAGACCATCAGTTAAATTAACTGCATTTGAAGTAGCAACCATCACTAATATCCAAAAAATTATTGCAAAAACTCCCATATCAAATAATGGATATTTATAAAATGGTGTATATAAAGTTGTAGTATGATCATATAATATTAATAATGTAGTTATTATCAATCCAGAAACAATCTGTAAAATAAGTTTTGCTTTTGAACTAAGTCCAGCAGAATTTGCTTTTTTGGCTATCTTTGAATAATCATCTTTTATTCCTATTAAGGAAAAAAGGGCTAAGGTTAAAATTGCACATACTACGTAAAAATTGTTTAACTTAACAGTTAAAATTATAGCTATGATAGTAGAAAATATAAAAACTACCCCACCCATAGTTGGTGTTCCGGCTTTTATCTGATGTGAATCTGGAGCATACTCATAAATTGGTTGTGAAGCATTTTTCGATTTTGCCCATTTAACAAATTTTGGTAAAAGATACATTGTAAGTAAAAAAGATATAAAAAAAGCCAATCCAGCTCTAACAGAAATATATTGAAAAATATTAATATCTAAATGTCTATAAAACCAATAAAACAAATCTAAGCCTTCAATTTCAAGAAATAATGTAATCTAAGAACCTCAATTTCCATATTTTTTTATATGAAAATCATAAGGAATAGTTCAAAAAATATAAAAATAAATTCTCAAAGAAACCATATTTTAGTTAAAAATAGTTTTCAGCAAATATATTCCTATGTTCTGGTATAATCCGCGATGATTATAATATAATATAGTTTTCAAAAGGTTTAAATAATGAATAAAAAAACAATACTAGTGATTACAGACGGTATTGGTCATAATGAATCACAAAATCATAATGCATTTGCAAATGCAACTACTCCCACATACGATTATCTATTTAAAAATATACCCTATTCTTTAATCCACACTTATGGAAAACATGTTGGATTACCAGATGGACAAATGGGAAATAGTGAAGTTGGACATATGACTATAGGAAGTGGTAGAGTTTTATATCAAGATTTAGTAAAAATCAATATGGCAATAGAAAATGATACATTAAAAGATAATGAAGTAATTAAATCAACTATTGAAAAATCAAATAATATACATCTAATAGGATTAGCAAGTGATGGGGGAGTTCATTCTCACATAGATCATATAATTGCTCTAGCAAAGATAGCAAAAATAGCAGGTAAAAAAGTTTTTATTCATGCAATTACTGATGGTAGAGATGTTGCACCAAATTGTGCAAAAAAATATATTCAACAATATCTAGATATTTGTGATGAAGATATCAAATTAGCTACAATATCAGGTAGATATTATACTATGGATAGAGATAATAGATGGGAAAGAGTACAAAAAGGTTATAATGCAATAGCCTTAGGATTACCAAAATCATCAGAAGATATATTAAAATTTATAGATGATTCATATAAAGAAGAAGTTTTTGATGAATTTTTAATTCCAACTGCATTTAATGATTATAATGGTTTTAGTAAAAATGATGCAGTAATCTTTTGTAACTTTAGAAGTGATAGAATGAGAGAAATCTCAAATGCTATTGCAAATAAAGAGTTTAGTGAATTTCCTAGATTTGCAGATAACTTAAATATAGTTACAATGACACAATATGATAAAAACTTACCATTACCAGTTGCATTTCCTAAGGAAACTCCTAAAAATACACTAGCTGAAGTTATTGCAGATGCTGGTTTAAGTCAACTTCATACAGCTGAAACTGAAAAATATGCACACGTTACATTTTTCTTTAATGGGGGAGTTGAAGAACCTGTTTTAAATGAAACTAGAGTTTTAATCCCTTCACCAAAAGTTGCAACATATGATATGAAACCAGAGATGAGTGCACCAGAAGTTGGAGTTGAAGTTAGAAATGCTATGGATAATGGTACTGATTTTATAGTAGTAAACTTTGCAAATGGAGATATGGTAGGCCACACAGGTGTGTATGAAGCAGGTGTTAAAGCTGTAGAAGCAGTTGATAAAGAGTTAGGACTTATTATTGAAAAGGTAAAACAAAATAACTATAATCTTATCTTAACAAGTGATCATGGAAACTGTGAAATGATGAAAGATGAAAATGGTAAAACATTAACTAACCATACAGTTGGAGATGTATATTGTTTTATCCTTTCAGATAAAGTGTCTAAAGTAAATGAAGGAAGTTTAAATAATATTGCGCCAACTGTATTAAAACTTATGGAATTACAAATCCCTCAAGAGATGGATAAGGCACTATTTTAAATGA
This sequence comes from Arcobacter sp., assembly GCA_003252105.1. Lineage (GTDB taxonomy): Bacteria > Campylobacterota > Campylobacteria > Campylobacterales > Arcobacteraceae > Halarcobacter. Next base: position 13,478 of record QKDL01000038.1, on the reverse strand, counting down.
CTAATGCTGTAGATATAAAAAGATTACAAATTTCTTCAAAAAAAAAGACATTAGTAGATATCTCTTTTTTAATAAAAGAATCTACAGCATTAATTGGTGAAAGTGGTAGTGGAAAATCTCTTACTTTAAAATCCTTACTAAACCTCTTACCAAGTGATTTAGAAACTATTTTAGATTTAGATTCAGATTTTCAATTGAATAGTACAAATATAGGTTTTATTCCACAAAATCCTTTTACTTCTCTTTCTCCAATGACAAAAATTGAAAATCAATTTTTTTGTACACGGCAAAGAAAAAAAGAACTTTTGAATTTAGTTGGTTTAGAAACATCTATACTAAAAAGATTTCCTAGCCAACTAAGTGGAGGTCAACTGCAAAGAGTAGTTATTGCAATTGCATTATCAAATGAAATAAAACTTTTATTGTTGGATGAACCTACAACTGCATTGGATGATGAATCTAAAAATACAATTTTAAAACTAATTGAAGAACTATCTAAAAAATTAAATCTTTTAATCCTTTTTGTAACTCATGATATAAACTCTATAAAATCTATTTGCAAAAATATTGTTATTATTAAAGATGGAAAAATTATAGAAATGGGGAAAACTTGTGAAGTTTTACAAAATCCAAAAAAAGAATATACAAAAAAACTCATTAATTCAACTTTTGAGAATAAAAAATTTAGGGAATAAATATGCTTAAATATTTTTTTACATTTATATTAATTGTTACTATTGCCATATTTGGCTGGTTATTAAAACTTTATTCTGATATCAGATTTGATATTGAAAATATAGTTAATTATAATCCTCCAAAAACTACTCAATTTTTTGATAAAAATGGTAATTTAATTGCCAATATATTTGAAAATGAACATAGACTTTATGTAAAATATGATGATATCCCTGCAAGAGTTGTAGAAGCTTTGGTTGCCATAGAAGATACCCAGTTTTTTGAGCATGGAGGAGTTAATCCCGATGCAATTAGTAGAGCTATTATAAAAGATATTAAAGCTATGAAATTAGTTGAGGGAGCTAGTACATTAACTCAACAACTAGTAAAAACACTTGTTTTAACAAGAGAAAAAAAACTAATTAGAAAAATAAAAGAGGCTTTATTATCTATTAGATTAGAAACAATTCTAACAAAAGAAGAAATTTTAGAAAGATATCTAAATCAAGTATACTTTGGACATGGCTATTATGGTATAAGAACTGCTGCTCAAGGATATTTCAAAAAAGATTTATATGAATTAAATATAAAAGAGATTGCAATCTTAGTTGGTTTGCCAAAAGCACCAAGTTTTTATGACCCGACGAGAAATCTAAAATATTCATTAACTAGAGCTAATCAAGTTGTAAAAAGGATGAATACTCTAGGTTGGATAAATAATACAGAGTATGAAGAAGCTGTTAATTATATCCCAGAAGTTTTTGATGAGAGTTTAACACAAAATAAATCACCTTATATTATTGATTATGCCTTAAAACTTTTAAAAGATGATATTCCAGATATTAAGTCTGGTGGGTATAAAATAAATCTAACAATAGATTTAGATGCACAAAAAATTGCTAGAGAATCTCTAAAATTAGCATATGATAAAATTTTAGCAAGGGATGAATATCTACAAAAGAATCCTTTAAATAATGTAATAAAAAAAGATGAAGAAGAGATTCCTGTTGAAGAGGGATATTTTGTAAATACTTTAAATGGTGGAATAATTTCAATAGAGAATAATACAGGAAAGATATTAGCACTAGTTGGAGGAGTTGATTATACACAATCTTCTTTTAATAGAGTTATTCAGAGTAAAAGACAACCAGGTTCTGCCGTAAAACCATTTATTTATCACTCTGCAATTGAGTTAGGTTACTCTCCTGCTTCACAAGTTATAGACATAGGAAGAACATATGAATATACAGTAGGCGAAGAAGAAAAAAAATGGCAACCTAAAAACTATGGTGGAAAATTTAAAGGTGTTATGACTCTAAGAGAAGCTTTAACAAAATCAAGAAATCTTGCAACAATAAACTTAGTTACTGATGTAGGAATTTCAGAAGTTTACAATAGTCTAGTCTCTTATGGGATAGAAGATATTCCAAGAGATTTATCAATCACTCTTGGTGCATTTTCAATCTCACCTATTGAATTAAGCAAAGCCTATTCACTATTTTCTAATGATGGAGTTGAAGTTACACCTTATCTTATTAATAGTATTACTGATAGTAAAAATCAAACTATCTCTTTTGAACCTCAAACAAAATATATTACATCTGCTGAGCAGATATTTTTAACAAAATCAATATTAAATGATGTAGTAAACAGAGGAACAGGAAGAAGAGCAAGAGTTCCAGGAATAGAATTAGCAGGAAAAACAGGGACAACAAATAGTAATATTGATGCTTGGTTTTGTGGATTTTCACCTTCAATACAAACAATAGTTTGGTTTGGTAAAGATAATAATACACCTATGAGAAAAAGTGAGACAGGAGGAACTACAGCAGGACCTGCTTTTGCAAACTTTTATAAAAAGTATTTAGAGATTCATCCTGAGATTCAAAGAAAATTTATAAAACCAGAAAATGTAAAAGTTTCAATTATAAATGGAAGTAAAGAGTATTATACTGATAAATCTCCTTTACCTGAGATTCAAACATCAACTACTAATAGTCCTACTGAACAATCAATTCAGTTTTAGTAAAATTGTAAATTTATTTTAAACCATAAAAAAAGGCTAGCTCCAATAGGAACTAGCCTTTTTTGTTTTATACTATAAATTGTATTAACAAGAATAAGTTGATTTGAACTCGAATGCAGTTGGTCTAGCTTCGTCTGGCCAAACTTGAGTTTCAAATTTATAGTGTTGATATGTATCAATCATCTCTTGAGAGAATACTGGTTTTAAGAAATCATTATCTCTAATTAATGCTTCTAAAGACCCTCTTAATGTATGAGGCATTTGAGCAATTTTTCTTTCTCTAATTTCATCTAATGATAATTCAAATAAGTCATCATCCATTGGACCTACTGGCTCATATTTGTTATTAATTCCATCAAGTCCTGCCATTAACATAGCAGCAAATGCTAAATATGGGCATGAAGTTGAATCTGGGAATCTCATTTCGATTCTTGTTGCAGCTTCACCAGCACCATAAGGAATTCTACAAGAAGCAGATCTGTTTTGAGAAGAGTAAGTTAAAATTGAAGGAGCCTCAAAACCTGGGATTAATCTTTTATATGAGTTAGTTGATGCATTTGTAAATGCTGCAACTGCTCTAGCATGTTTAAAGATACCACCAACATAATGTCTAGCAGTTTCACTTAAATTACCATATTCACCCTCTTTGTAGAATAAGTTTCTACCATCTTTCCAAATTGATTGGTGTACGTGCATACCATTTCCGTTATCACCGAATAATGGTTTTGGCATAAATGTAGCAGATTTACCATTTAAGTGTGCAACCATTTTAACTACATATTTATATTTTTGTACATTATCAGCAGCTTCAACTAAAGTACCGAATTTAATTCCGATTTCACCTTGTGCTTGAGCAACTTCGTGGTGTCCTAAAACAACTTCTAAACCAACTTGCTCTAATACTTGCATCATTTCAGCTCTTAAATCTACCATTGAATCTGTTGGTTGTACTGGGAAGTATCCACCTTTAGTTCTAGGTCTATGTCCCATATTTCCTGATTCAAAATCAGTTGCATCTGACCAACAACCTTCATCAGAATCAACTTTATAATAAGATTCATTTATATCATCAATAATTTTAACATCGTCAAAAATAAAGAATTCATTTTCTGGTCCAAAATAAGCAACATCACCAAGTCCAGACTCATCTAAATGTTGTAATGCTTTTTTTGCAATAGATCTAGGACATTTCTCATACATTTCACCTTTGTAGATATCATAAACATCACAAAATAATACAACTGTAGAATCAGCAGTAAATGGATCTAAAAATGCAGATTCAACATCTGGTTTTAAAATCATATCTGATTTATTAATTGGTTGCCAAGCATCAACTGATGAACCATCAAATGGCATACCATTAGTTAAGTTATCATTATTTACAGCACTCATCATATAAGTTAAGTGGTGCCACATACCTTTCATATCTGAAAATCTAAGATCTACAAATTTTACTTCATTTTCCTCACAAAATTTGAAAAACTCTTCGTTATTGTTAACAAATTTACCCATGTTTTTAACTCCTTAAAAATATTGGGTTTATTATATCTCAAAAATTATAATTTTAGATAAAATGTCATGTATAAAAAATAAACAATCAGTTACCTAATATAGTTATTATAAGGAGTGAATTGTCTAAAAAATAACTAGTTCTTTATCTCTTTTACTAAAATTTATACACTTTTTATAACCAATGCTTTTTGCAAGATTTGATATATCTTCATACATAAATCCAATCTGTTCTACATTGTGAGCATCAGAACCAAATGTTATAGGAATATCTAACTCATATGCTAATTCAATTAATTGTCTTGAGGGATAAGATTCTCCTATTGGTTTTCTATAACCAGCACTATTTAACTCTATAACCATATTTGAGTTTTTGATTTGTTTTAAAGCATTATATGCAATAGATTTAATATCTTTTTTGGGTAAGAATTTAAATATTTTTATGAGGTCTAAATGTCCAACAATATCAAACTGTTTAGTTTTTGCCAGTTGCTCTATCGCATCAAAATATTCTTGCCAAATTTTGTCTATATCTTTATTTTCATATTCTGATATAAACTCAGGATTATCAAAGCCCCATTTGCCTAAATAATGGACAGAACCAATTAAATAATCAACATTTGAGTTTATTATTTCATCAAGAATAAAATCTCCTCGTATAAAATCAACTTCATAGCCAAGAAGTATATTTATTTGATTTTCATATTTTTTCTTTAAATCTAAAATTGTATCTTCGTAAAACTTTTTTTTATCAATTGTTAATCTATAACCATCTTCGAAATTTTTCATAGGTGCATGTTCACTAAAACCATAAACATCAATATTTAATTCAATTGCCTTTTGAATATATTCTTCGATTGTTCCATCTGCATGATTGCAAAGATAAGTGTGATTGTGTAAATCAACTCTCATTAAAACTCCTAAGATAAAATTCCAGCACCATTTATTGGTGTACTTCTATCTTCAGCATATACTCTTTTACCATCTATAATATCATACTTCCATATTGGTGCATTTGCTTTAAAATCTTCAACAAACTCGTCTATCATCTCTAAAGCAACCCTTCTTTTAGGGCTACAAACAGCTGCTATATATGAACTTTCATGATTTAATACATCTCCCCTACTATGAGCCATTAAAACAATTGCATTTTTTTCATTTGCTTTTTGCTGCCAAGACTCAAACCAAGAGTTTAATATAGGTTCATAAATATCAAAACTCAAGCCATCAATGCCATTTTCATCACGAACTACTCCAACAAAAGTAATAATAGCTCCATAATTAGAGGTTTTAAACTCATCATACCAATAGTTAGTTATCTCTTCAACAGGTAATGCCCCATCATATAATCTTAATTTTTCACTATTCATTTTTCATTTTTCACTTTAATTATCATCCACCACAAACAGGAGGTAATAATGAAACTTTATCTCCATCATTTAATTTTATATCTCTTGAACTAACTAAAGTATCATTAACCGCAACAGCACAATTTTCTAGCCATTTTGAAATAGTTTCATCTTCTTTTAATAGTTCACTTAATTCATTTAAACTAGTTATATCTAAACTCATAGACTCTTTATTTATAGGTCCAAGAAATTCTATTTTTACCAATTTTTAACCCCTTATTTACATCTATTGTTGTATTATATCCAATTAATTTTAATCTTAGGATGACTTAAATCAATGTTATTTGCTAAAATAGACTTCATAAATTTATTACCATTTCATGTATATATAAAAAAACATATTAAATCAAATCAGATTAAAGCAATAATCAACTATAAAAAATCTTATCCAGCTAAAATAAATAAAAAATTTAAAAAAAGAAAAGTTGATTCAGCTTTTATCTCTTCAATAGCCTCAAGAGGTGAAAAAAGGTTGGACTTAGGAATCATTGCAAGAAATGATGTCCAATCAGTTATATTAATACCAGGTGAAAATCAAACAGATTATCAAAGTGAAACATCTAATGCTTTAGCTAAAATATTAAAATTAAAGGGAAAAGTTCTAATAGGAGATAAAGCACTTAAATATTTCCATGAACATCCAGATGAAGAGATAATAGATTTAGCTTTAGAGTGGAAAAAGAAGTTTAATCTACCTTTTGTTTTTGCAACACTATGTTATTGCAAAAATGGAAACTATTTAAAGAAACTAGCTAAAAATTTCAATAAAAAAAAGATCAAAATACCCCAATATATTTTAAACCAATACTCTAAAAGATCGGGGATATCAAATAAAAATATTGTAGAGTATCTAAAAAAAATTGATTATGATATAAAAGAAAAAGAGAAAAAAGCTTTAAAAAAATTCCTTACGATGACTAAAGGCTTATAATGACCATTTATGATTCAATCATTTTAGGAATAATAGAGGGTTTCACTGAATTTTTGCCAATCTCTTCAACAGGGCATTTAATAGTTGCAAGTGAGTTTTTAGGTATTAATCAAACAAGTGTAAATAAAGCTTATGAGGTTATTATTCAATTTGCTGCTATATTAGCAGTAATATTAAACTATCCTAGTAAATTTACTTTTAAACATATCAACCTTTGGACAAAAATAACAATTGCTTTCCTACCAATTGCAATAATAGGTTTTATTTTTTCAAAACAAGTCAAAGCACTTTTTTCTATAGATGTTGTCGCTATTATGTTTATCATAGGAGGTATAGTATTTTTAATAGTTGAAAAATTTTATGATGAATCAAAACATACTACTTCAGATGTTGAAAATGTAACTTTCAAACAAGCAATATATATAGGTTTTGCCCAAGTTTTTGCTCTTATTCCTGGAACATCAAGAGCTGGTTCTACAATTATTGGAGCAATGCTTGGAGGATTAAATAGAAAAGCAAGTGCTGAGTTTAGTTTTTTACTAGCTTTTCCTGTGATGTGTGCTACAACAGGGTATGATTTATTAAAACATCATAATGAGTTGTTCATTGATACAAATTTAATAAACCTTTTAATTGGTTTCATCATCTCTTTTATTGTTGCATTTCTTACAATAAAACTATTTTTAAAATTTTTAGAAAACTTTACTTTTGTTGCTTTTGGTATTTATAGAATCATATTTGGTGTATTTTTACTACTCATCTTCTAAAATATAATCAATAATTGATTCTGCACCATTGCAATTAATAGAATCAACTAAATTCTTACTAATATTATAATTATCTTTTTTTAATATATCTATTAGTAACTGTTCATTTAAATCTTTTTCTCTTGATAAATAACATAAACCTTTTTCTTCTAAAAACTTTGCATTTGTATATTGATGGTCTTTTGCAGCATATGGAAATGGTACAAAAAGTGTTGGCAAAGAATTTGCGCATAATTCCCACATAGTAGAAGCCCCTGCCCTGCTCACTGCAAAATCTGCTTCACTCATCTTTTGAGGTATATTTTTACTAAAAGCAAATACATCTGCTTGGATACCTAGCTTTTCATACTCTTTTGAAACCCTTTCAAAATCAGCTTTTCCAGTTTGATGGATAATATTTAGACCAAATGATTTCAATTTAGGTGCAACTTTTATTGCAAAATCATTAATAGCTTTTGCACCTTGTGAACCACCTAAAAAAATTATTGTTTTTAACTCATCTCTTATTCTAGCATTATCAAAGAACTCTTCAGAAACAGGATAATCTTTTACTTCTGAATCTTCTAAAAAAGAAGAAAAAACCTTTCTTGCAAATTTTGCACTTATCTCATTTAATTTACCCATAACTGAGTTTTGTTCATGTATATAAAGTTTACAACCAAAAGTTGTGATTGCTGCAAAAGTAGCTGGTGCAGCAGAAAATCCTCCAACACTAATAACTTTTTTGACATCATATTTGTCAAAAATATCTTGACACTCTAGCATTTTTCTAAATATTTGAAACAGTGATTTTATTTTTCCAAAAAAGTTTTTATTTACTACACCTCTCGTATCAAGAAAATAAGTTTTTCTCAATCTTTTATCATTTTCAAACCACTCTTTATCTTGTCCGTTAAATGAACCTATAAATATTGGTTTAATACCCTTTTTATTTAATTCATCAATTAATGCATCTGCAACTTTTAGATGCCCTCCTGTTCCACCACCAGTTATAACTACTGAACCTCTTAACATCATTTAACCTTTTTATTTAAATCTACAGATTTACTAATTGATAAAACTAAGCCTATAGCCAAAGACATGGCTAACATAGATGAACCACCATAACTTAAAAATGGTACTGCAATACCTTTAATAGGTATCATTCCTGATATTCCATACGAGTTGATTAAAAATGCAATAATAATCATCAATGCTATCCCTATAGTAAAAAGATGATAAATCTTATTTTTTACCCTTCCACTAATTTTGAATATTCTTAATACAATTAAAAACATAATTAAAGTAATAAAAGATAAACCAACTAAACCAATCTCTTCTGTAATACCAGCTAATACAAAGTCTGTATGTACTTCACTTAAAAAACCTAATTTAATATTTCCCGAACTGATCCCTTGTCCAACAATTCCACCATTATAAATAGCATTCAAAGAGTGTGATACTTGATAAGGTTCTGGTAATTCATCAATTCTTAAATAATTATCAGCCCATGCTGGAAGTATAGATAAAATTTTGTCTTGTACCATTGCCCACCAAGAATATATTCTATGTATTCTATGAGGAGCTGCTAAAATAAGACCAATAAAAGCTACAAGTCCACCTACTCCCAAAGTAACAAATACTTTATAACTTCTATTTGCAAAAATTAATAATATAAAAAGGATTACTCCCAATAATACTACCTGACCTAAATCTTTTTGCATAAAAGCAATAATAAAAACAACTACAAAAAAACTTAAGAAGTATGGAGCTAAAAGTTTAAATTCCTCTTTTAACTTAATCTTTTTTGGTGCTTCAATTAACCTTCTATGAAAAGACCATGATAAGAAATATATAAATCCTATTTTAAAAAACTCAACAGGAGATAAAGAAAAACCAGGTAATCTAATCCATCTATTTGCACCACCAGATGCAGTTACTAAAGATGATGGTAAAACAGGCATAATTGCCATAAGAATAAAGAAAAATATAAAAAGTCCCATGCCAACTTTATTTATAATTTTATCTGGTGGAACTAAAGATAATCCCCACATTATAAAAATAGATAATACACCAACTAAAAGTTGTCTAATAAAAAAATGGAATTGATTATATTCTAAATACTCAACCGTATAAATACTCAATGAATATGAAAAGATTATACTAATAATAATTAAAGTTGATACCAATAAAAACAGTAAATAATCTGCTTCGTATAGTTTAATTTTACTATTATTAGTTTTAATTTGATTTTTGTTAGAATGCATGCGCTATTATATTATATTATGGATAAATATGTCTCAAAATTCTTCAGAAAAAGATAACAAAATAAAAAAAATCGTAATACTGTTTTTTTTCATTCTATTTATGTTGATATTATTATTAGTTTCAATATTTGATACGATAAGTGGAAAAAGAAGGTTACCCTCTTTAAATACAACAAAAAAAGAGTTATCAGTTAGAGGTGATATAATCAGCTCTGATAATTTTAAAATTGCAACCTCAAAAAAAATCTATAAAGCTTCTATTGATACAAGATATTTAGATGCAAATAAAAAAGATCTATTTATCAAACTATTTTCGATTTATAGTAATGTACCATACAATAAGATTTACCAAAAAGTTGAATTATCTTTACTTAATCCAGGTAATTTAGTTCTTTCATATAATATCGATTCCAAAACTGCAAAAAATCTAAAAGAATTAAGTTTTAAACTCAGACGTTTAGGTGTTTTTAAAGCAATAAAAGTAGATGGAGGAAAAATATTAAGAGGATTAAGTATAAATGAAAGTGGTGAAAAAAGAATTTATTCATATGAAGATACATTAACTCCTGTTGCTGGATATATTACAAAATATGAATCAGGAAATGGTAAAACAAAAGTAAAAGGGATAAAAGGATTAGAAAAAAAATTTGATGATTTACTAAACAATACAAAAGATGGAATACTAAGTGGAAAAAGAGATGTACTATCTTATATATCTTTTAATAAAGATTCAATAATAAAACAAAGAGTTGATGGAGCAAACTTAATTCTAAATATTCCACTTAAACTTCAAAAAAACAATGAAATGATTCTGGATATTTATAAAGAGAAATTACATGCGGATGAGATTATATTATCAATAATGGATAATAAAACAGGGAAAATTTTATCTTTAGCATCATCAAATAGATTTAATCCAGAAAATATTTTGCAAAAAGATATCCCCTCTTTAAATGTAAATGCTATTGAGTACCAATTTGAACCAGGTTCTGTAATAAAACCCATTATTATCTCTTTAGTTATGGATAAAAATCGAATCAAAAAAAATGAACTTTTATTTGCTTATAATACAAAAGGAAAACCAAATAGTAAAGGTGAATTTCCAAGAGGAAGATATAAAATAGGTCGTTTTACAATTAAAGATGATCATGAATTTAAAAAACATTATTTAACAATAGATGATATCGTAATCTATTCTTCAAATATAGGTACTTTACAATTAGCTCAAAGATTATCTGGTGCAGAGTTTTATGAAGGTATAAAAAGGTTTGGTTTTACCAGAAAAACTGGAATTGATTTACCTTATGAAAAAACTGGAGTCATTCCTAAAATATGGCAATTTAGTGCAAATGATAAAGAAAAAGAAGACAATATCTTTAAAGCAACTGTTTCATATGGACAAGGAATGACCTCTACATTTATGCAAATAATGAAAGCTTATTCTGTATTTAACAATAATGGAGAGATTGTAACTCCTAAAATAGTGTCATTTATTGATATAAATGATGAAAAGTATAAAGAAGATAAGTTAAAAAATGAAAAAATTATTAGTGCAAAAACTGCAAATGAAATAAAAAGAATGTTGATTAAAACTGTACAAGAAGGTACAGGAGTTGCTGCTAAAATAGATGGTTTAGAAATTGGTGGTAAAACTGGTACTGCTCAAATTGCAAGAGGTGGGAAATATTTAAAAAAATATATTTCATCTTTTTTTGGTTTTGTAAATGATGGGAAAAATTCATATACAATTGGAGTTACTGTGATGAATCCAATATCAACTGGTAAATATTGGTACTATCATTATGCTTCTTGGTCTGCTGTTCCAGTTTTTAAAGAGATAGTTAATAATTTAGTTAAATTAAATTATCTTACACCTAAAGAAGAAACTAAATAGTTTATCCCAACTTTCTGAAAGGTTTATTTGGTATACTTTCAAAAAATTTTAAAGGAGTAATATGTTCGGTTTCGGAAGAAAAGAATTAAAAACATATGATTATTCAAAAGAGGAATTAAGTAAATTCAAATATGCAAAAATCACAACACCAAATGGTGAAATTTGGTTAAAACTTTTTAATGAAGAAACACCAAATACTGTAGCAAATTTTGCATCACTTGCAAATGAAGGTTTCTATAATGGTTTAATTTTTCACAGAGTAATCCCAGGTTTCATGGCACAAGGTGGTTGTCCAGAAAAAAATGGAACAGGTGGACCTGATTGGGCGATAGAGTGTGAAACAGATGCTCCAAAACAAGTTCATAATAGAGGAAGTTTATCAATGGCTCATGCTGGACCAAATACAGGGGGAAGTCAATTCTTTATCTGTTTCGTTCCTTGTCCACACTTAGATGGACACCATACGGTTTTTGGTGAAATTGAAGCAGAAGATAAAAAAAGTTTTGAAGTTTTAGATAAAATCAAACAAAATGATGAAATTATTTCAATTGAAATTTTAGAAAAAAAATAACCTTATATTGAGTATCAGTTAAATATCTCATAACTGATAGCTCAATTTATCTTAAATAATTTATTATATATAAGCTAAATATCTATATAATATAGTATTAATTAATAGAGGAATTAACATGCTAAGAGTGTTTTTGTTAATAATACTTTTTAAATCTCTATTGTTCCCTTTCCATCAAGATGAAAATAAAAATAAAAAAAATAATTCAATTATTGATAATTCTTTAGATGCAGTTGAATTAAAATTAAAATATGTCTATGACAAATTAAATATATCATCAAAATATATTGATGAATTTTTGACAAATGAAAAAGATGATTTAATTTACACAAATAGTTATATAAGATTAGAACAAGATATTACAAAAGAAGAAAGTAAAGATTTCGACTCAAATTCAAATTTTGATGTAAGAATATACTTACCAAAACTAAAAAAGAAACTCTCTCTTAATATAAATAACAATGATAATATAATCAATCAAGACTATGAAGATAGTAATGAAAAATCATATAATGATGATGATAAATATAATGTAGGATTTATTTATAATACTTTAAAAGATACAATGGACTTGAACTTAAAACTTGGTATGAAATTTTCATCTACACCTTATTTATATTCACAAGCAGAAGTATCTAAAAACATTGATTTAAACTCTAAAAATTCTATATTATTTAAAGAAAGAATCAGATATTCAAAAAAGAAAGAGTTAGATAATTATTCAATTGTAGAATATAAATATTTATATAGTGATAAATTAAATTTTACTAATTACAATGAATACTATATCAATAATGAAATAAAAAATGATAATCTATATAACTCATTTAGACTTTTTTATGATTTATCTAATTACAAATATATTAACTATGTTACTTCAATTGATTCAAATGATGAATATAGTAATTTTAAGATAAAAGAATATAAAACATATATTTCATACAGAACTTACATTAGGAAATGGTTATACTATGATTTAGTACCATCAATAACTTGGGAAGATGAAAATGATTTTGATACAAACCTTGGTTTTAAATTTAACTTAGGAATTATTATAAAACGATAATTCTGGTGCCCACAACAGGAGTTGAACCTGTAACCTCTTGCTTACCATCAATTGCTCTACCATTGGAGCTATGCGGGCATTTTATTAATGAACAATGAGAAATAAAAAATGATGCCTGAGAGAAGGGAATAAATTCTAAAAACCAAATATATATTTAGATTAAAAATATATAGCATTGATAAAAAATGTATGGAATAATAGCAGAAAATGAATTAAGGATTAGTGATAATCGTAATAAAAAATGAGTAACCTAAATAGTAAAAATCTAAAGTAATAAATATATATAGAAAATAAAAAATCAAATAAAAAAATATTAAAGATAAATAAGAAACACAAGAATAAAAAGATGATTAAAAGAAAGTAAAAAAAGGCTAAAAAAAAAGC
>QKDL01000048.1 GCA_003252105.1 Arcobacter sp. | reverse complement strand
GGTAAAAAAAGATTCGCTAAGCTTATTGAAGATAATTATAAATTACCATTTGCTGACCAACAAGAGGTATTTCTTTATGAAATGATGAACTATCAAAAAAATCAAGATAGAAATGACGACATGGCTATTGTAGGAATAAAAATAGGAAAAACAAATACAAGCAATATTGTTGTAAATAATAACTGGGAAATCTAATCATTCTTAGGATAATTATCCTAAGAATGTTGATTCATATTCCATTTCATCAAAACCTATAGTGAATTTTTTTTCACCATTTAAACCATGTTCAATAATTGGTCTTTTTATTAAAGAGTTCTCTTTTGATAATAACTCAACAATCTTTTTATCAGTTAACTTTTTATTTTTTAAATCTAAATCTCTATATTTTTTACTTCTAGGATTTAACATTGAATAAGGTGATGTAAAACTTTGCCAAAAATCAAGTTTTTCACTATCAATTTTATTTTTATTTATATCTACAAACTCGTAATCTATATTATGAGAATCCAAAAACTCTTTCGCCTTTTTAACACTTGCACAATTTCTAATTCCGTAAACTTTCATTTATTACTCCTTTTAGATTATATTAATACTGTATTTTAAACTCAACTCCCCTGTAAATTCACTTGCAAAACCAAAGCAAACCCCTTGTGTCGTATAATCAACACCCTCTTCACTTTGACTTACACTCTTAACCTTATAAACATAAATTTCCATACACTGATCAAATTGAAACTCAATCGTTTTATTTAGACTTAAATCCATAATAGTAAGTCTAGAGTTTTCAAAAACCAAACTCTCATCTAAATCATGCCCATTGATATTTAAAGCATTATAGTCTTGAAAATGAAAATTCCACTCTAGTAAATATTTCAATATTGAACTATCAACAGTTTTAACATCAACATGCATATCTATTTGATTATCATTAAATTCATAACTTTTTTCTATAGTTGCATTTAATTTTGAATCTTTATATATTCCCCCATTTCTCATTAATTTTATAGAGTTCTCATTAATATCCAAAATCTCAAAAGGTTGATTTGCAAAATCAGCATATTCTTTAAATTGACAAGATTCAAAATTTTCAATATTGAAACTCTCATCTGTAATATGATCAATTGCAGATTTTTTCAGATACCAATCTATATATAATTTTATATCTTCAGAAGTTGTAAGCATACTATTATGAATAGTTGCTATTTCATCATCTTCATTCTCTTCTTCTAATTTCTCTTCCTCTAAATCTACCATTTGTATTTTATCATGATAATTTTCATGATATCTCGTCAAAGTGTTTAATAAATTGAAACATTTATCTTTTAAATCTAATTCAACTATTTGACCACCTTGTTTTACATCAATAACAGTTAATAAACTTTTTGTATAAAATTTATATTCTAAATAGCTATTTAGATTTATATCAACAGCTTCAAACCCCTGTTTATCTAAAATATTCTCACAATTTATTATATATTTATAAGCATTGTCTCTTAAATTTGGAAGATATATTCCTCCAAAAACTCCATGCCACAAAACATCATTACATTGAGTTTTGTGTAGTGAATCTTTAAACTCTTCACTTTGATTTTGAACCTTTGAAAGTTGTAGTGACCGTTTATGTATCCAGTTGCTTTCATTATATTTTATAAAAAAGTTTTTCCAGATACCCCCTCTTATTAGATATTCATGCTCCATATTGTTTGCAATCAATTCATGATAATCTTTACTGATATTTGGAAGAGCTGACCATTCTCCCATTTCATGATAAGATACTGTTGGTAAATAAGCTAAATTTATTGCTTTATTTTTATCATAGAACTGGGCAAATGTTGTTACATTTATATTTTCATCATCAATACACTCTTGAAAAAATCTTTCAAGCCATCTTTTTTCATATACTTTTTCATATGTTTTTGGCCATACTCCAAATTTTTCCCCATCATCAAAAATAATTGCAGCATTTTCACCCTCTTCATTTGCAAAAGAGTTAAGTTTTTGCATAGTATCATCAATAGTTGCAAAAGGGATTATATATCTTAAGTCTTTATTTATAGGAAATAATCCCATTGTATTATTACTATCTTCAGTTAAAAAATATCCATTTAAGTTGTTTTTATCAAACCCAGCTGCAATTAAATGATAATCATCAACTATCACATAATCAACATTACATTTTTTTATATCATCTATTATTGAATCATCCCAGATTCTCTCTGTTAACCATAATCCTCTAGGTTTTTGATTAAAATTTTCTTCAATAAAATTTGATAATTTTTTAATCTGTTCCACTCTACTATTTGAAGGTATTGAAGCCAATATGGGTTCATAATACCCACCTGTGAAAAACTCTATTTGATTACTCACCTCTTTTATCAATTCAAATAACTCTTTATCGTTGTTTTTGATATACTCAAATAACCATCCACTAAAGTGAACAGAACATTTAAACTTAGGAAATGATTTTAATATAAAAAAGAAAGGTTTATATGACTTTTCAATGATTTCTAAAATTACATTATCAAAATTATCTATAGGTTGATGGCAATGTATACCAAATAAAAGGTTTGTTTTCATAAATTATTCCTTTTGAAAAAAAAAATTATACTATAAATTATGTTATTAGAGCAAAATATTGATATAATATTCTTATTTATTTACAAATCAATTACATAATAACTTGAAATTGAATTGTAACTAAATAATTCTATTATCAAATAATTAAAAATTTAAAAATAAGGATTCCCATGTCATTAAAAGTTGCTATAAATGGAACAGGTAGGATTGGTTTAATTGCAGCAAAGATTATTGCTCTTAGAAGTGATATAGAATTGGTTGCGATGAACACAACTTGTGATTTAGAAATGTTAATTTATTTATTAAAATACGATACTGTTCACATGGGTGTAGATGCATATATTATTGATGAAAATACTATTAGTATCAATGGATGTGATGTAAAAATATTTAGTGATAGAGACCCAAAAAATATTGATTTTGGTTCAACAGGTGCAAAAGTTGTAATAGAGTGTACTGGTGCATTTTTGACAACAGAAAAATGTAAAGCATACTTAAAAGGTGGGGTTGAAAAAGTTGTAATGAGTGCACCTGCAAAAGATGATACTCCAACTTATGTATTAAATATCAATACAGATTCATATACTGGTGAAGCTATCATCTCAAATGCTTCTTGTACTACAAACTGCCTTGCACCAATTTGTAAAGTTTTAGATGATAAATTTGGTATAGAAAATGGTCTTATGACTACAATTCACTCTTATACAAATGACCAAAATATTTTAGATGTTAAACATAATAAAGACCAAAGAAGAGCTAGAGCTGCAGCTATGAATATGATTCCAACTACTACAGGAGCTGCAAAAGCTATAGGACTTGTTCTTCCACACTTAAAAGGAAAATTAAACGGTTATGCGATGAGAGTTCCTACTGCTGATGTATCAGTTGTAGATTTGACTGTAAATTTAAAACAAAAAGTTACAAAAGAAGATATTAATCTAGCAATGAAACTTGCTAGTGAATCTGACTTTGATGGTTTAATAGAGATAGATAATGATAAAAGAGTTTCAAGTGATTTCATCGGAAGTGCATATTCTGCAAGTTTTGTACCAGATATGACATCTGTTGTTGATGATACTACAGTAAAAGTTTTAGCTTGGTACGATAATGAATGGGGATATACAAGTAGATTAGTTGATATGACACTTTTTGTAGGTGAATATTAATGGCTATAGGGATAATGACCTCAGGTGGTGATTGTGCAGGGATGAACCCTGCAATTAAACAATTTGTTGATTACTGCTTTGATAAAGATGAAAAACCTTATCTAATCTATGATGGATTAGAAGGATTAATTGATGATTTAATTGAACCTGCAAGTTTTGAAGATGTTGCAGGAATAATGCACGAAGGTGGGACAATTATCCGTTCATCGAGGTCAAAAAGATTCTTTGAATATGACTATAGAAAACAAGCTTTTGAAAATCTACAAAAACATGGCATAGATAAAATTGTAATTTTAGGAGGAGATGGTTCATTTAGAGCTTTAAATCAATTTCATAAAGATTTTGGAATAAATTTTGTAGGGATTCCTGCAACAATAGATAATGATATTTTTGGAACAGATTATTGTTTAGGTGTTGATACAGCTTTAAATATTATAAGACAAGCAACAGATGCAGTAAGAGATACTTCATCATCTTTTAAAAGAGCTTGTGTAATTGAAACTATGGGTAGAGATTGCGGTTATTTAGCTCTAGTTTCAGCTATAACTTGTGGAGCTGAAATTTGTATTATTCCAGAACTTGATTATGATTTAGACTTGATTGGTCAACGATTAAAAAAAGAGATTGAAAATGGAAGAAAATATGTTGTTTGTATAGTTGCTGAAGGGTGTAACCATGATAAGTGTACAAATACAAACCAATTAGTAAAATGGCTAGAAGAAGATATTGGTATCGAAACAAGAGCCACTATTTTAGGCCATGTACAAAGAGGAGGTAATCCAACAGTTTTTGACAGACTTATGGCATCAAGATTTGTTACTTATGCTGTTGATAAATTACTTTTAGATGAAATTTGTACAAATGTATTAGTTTATAAAGATAGTAAATTTGAATTTATTTCTATTGAATATGTTAACTCAAAAAAATACAAAATTGATGAAGAGTTATTAGATTTAGCAAGAAGATTAGTAAATTAAAATAATTAAAAAACTACAAAGGGTAAAAATGAAAGCGATTGTTTTAGCCGGAGGTTTCGGCACACGGATTCAACCTCTAACAAATTCTATTCCAAAGCCAATGTTGCCTATTCTAAATAGACCAATGATGGAACACATTATCTTAAAACTAAAAAATGAATTGAATATTACAGAAATAGGTGTATTACTTTATTTTAAACCAGATATTATCAAAGAACATTTCAAAGACGGTTCACAATTAGGAGTAAATATAACATATTTCCAGCCTGATGATGATTATGGTACAGCTGGAGCAGTTGCCTTTGCTAGAGAGTTTTTAAATGAAACTTTTATTATTGTAAGTGGTGACCTTGTAACTAACTTTGAATTTAAAAAAATAAAAAAATTTCATGAAGAAAAAAAATCAAAACTTACTATTACTTTAACATCCGTTGAAAACCCTTTACAATTTGGGGTTGTAATTGCAAATGAAGAAAATCGAATAGAAAAATTCTTAGAAAAACCAAGTTGGGGTGAGGTTTTCAGTGATACTATAAATACTGGTATTTATATAATTGAACCTGAGATTCTTGAGTATATTCCATATAAAAAGAATTTTGACTTTGCAAAAGATTTATTTCCACAACTAATGAATGATAATATACCTTTATGGGGATGTTCTTTAAAAGGTTATTGGAGAGATGTAGGGAACCCTGAAAGTTATAGAGATGTTTATAAAGATATTTTTAACAAAGAGATTGAACTGTCTATAAAAGGGGAATCAACAAAAATTGATGATGGAATAGTTTATTGTGAAGGTAAACTGAAACTTCCAGAAAAAATCAGAATATCAGGAACAGTTGTTTTAGGTGAAAATGTATCTATTGCAGAGGGCGTTACTTTAAAAGATTGTTCTATTGGAAATAATGTAAAAATAAAAAAGCACACAGAGATTACTGATAGTGTTCTATGGGATGAGATTACTATAGGCTCAAAAAGTAAAATCAACAACAGTATAATTTGTAATAACAATATTATAAAAGATGAAGTAAAAGCCTCTTTTGGTGTAATCATGGCTGAACATTGTGAAGTAAACAAAAGAGTATCTTTTGAAAAAGATATTATTATGTGGCCAGATAAAGTTGTTGAAGAATCATCTGTTGTAAGTACAAATATTATCTGGGGTAATAAATATAAATCTTCAATTTTTGAAGATGGAGCTGTTATTGGAAGGACAAATATAGAATTATCTTGCCAAATGAGTACAAAACTAGCTGAAGCATTTGGTTCTATTTTGCCTGTTGGGAGTAATATTTATATCTCAAGAGATTACCATAGCACTACATTTATGTTAAAAAGAGCATTTTTAAGTGGTATTTTATCAACTGGTGTTAATGTAATAGACCCAGGTAATATCCCTTCTAATGTTATGAGACATGAACTAAGTAAAAATGATGATGTAGCAGCTGGAGTTCACTTTAGACAATCTATTTTTAAACCTGACCAAACTGAAATTATTTTTTACACCAGTGAAGGTTTAGTTATAGATAATAAATTAGCACAATCAATTGAAAGAATCTTTTTTAGAGAAAATTTTAGAAGAGTAAAATATACAGAAATAGGAACTTTACATGAAGATGTTGAGATGCAAGATAAATATATGCATCAAATTCTAAGCTCTTTTGATAAATCATTATTTCATAAATCAGATTTAAAAATTGCTGTTGATATTATGAATGGTTCTACATCTAATATTTATCCTCAGATTATGAATCAATTAGGAGTAGAAAACCTTATATTAAATGCACACAAAAGTGAAAATATAAAAGCAAATGATATCGAAATAACACAACAAAATATGAGAAATATTGTTAGATGTATGAATTTAAGTTGTGGATTTTTAATCTATCCAAATGGTCATAAACTTCAAGTTATAGATGATACTGGAGTATTGATTTATGATTATAAACTTTTATTGGTTATTTTATGGTTATTAGATACAACAACTGATAAAAAACTAAAAGTCTTATTACCAGCATGGGCTCCTGATTTTATAGAATATAAAAATATCGAAATAACAAAAGCAAAATTAGATAACTTTAAAGCTGAACAATTAAGAGAATATGACCTAATAGCTGACAGTGATGGTCATTTTGCTTTTAGTGAATTTGGATTAAATAGAGATTCTATTTTTGCAAGTTTTAAGTTCTTAGAACTTCTTAAAAAATCAGAAAAAAAACTATCAAAAATCATCTCAAAAATTCCAGAGTTTTGTTATCAAGGAGAAAATATTCCATGCCCTAGCTCTTTAAAAGGGAAAATGATGAGAAAATTTTTGGAAGATGGGAAAAATTATGAAACCTCATCAATTGATGGAGTAAAAATCAATTTTAGTGAAGAGGAATGGATTTTAATGGTTCCTGATCAGCATGCTGAATTTTTGAATCTATATGTGCAAGCGGAAGATGAAAAAAAAGCAGGGAAAATTTTTTATAGATATCAAGATAAAATAGAAAAGTGGATAAGTGAGTAAAAAACTTTATTTGTCATTTTTATGGCATATGCACCAACCTTACTATAAGGATAACCTTTCAAATACTACTTTGATGCCGTGGGTTTTTTTGCATGCAATAAAAGATTACTACGATATCCCTTGGTATTTGGAAAAGTTTCCTTCAATAAAAGCAACATTTAATTTAGTGCCATCTTTAATGTTACAAATTGATGAATATATCAATGGAAAAGCTAACGATAAACTTATTGATATTATTAGAAAAGATGTAAAATCATTAAAAATAGAAGAACTAAGATTTTTAGAAGAGTTTTTATTTTTATCAAATGAAAAAAATATGATTAAACCTTTTCATAGATATTATGAGTTATTTTTGAAATTTAAAGCAGATGGCAATAGTTTGGTTAATTTCTCATATGAAGAGATAACAGAGGTTCAAACTCTTTTCCTTTTGAGTTGGTGTGGGAACTATTTAAGAGAGAACTCATCTTTAATAAAAAATTTAATAAATCAAGAAAAATTTTACTCAAATGAGCAAAAAAACCAACTAATAAATGAACTTTACGACTTTTTACCACAAATTATAAATTTTTATAAAAAACTAGTAGAGAAAAATCAAATTGCAATATCAACAACACCTTTTTATCATCCTATTTTACCTTTATTGATAAATAGAAATTCAGCAAAAGATGCTAAAGCAGATGTAACATTACCTGCAAGTTTACAAAACTATGAAAACTATGCAAAACTTCAAGTTGAATATGCTGTTGAATATTTTAAAAATAAATTTGATTACGCTCCTATAGGGTTTTGGCCATCAGAGGGAAGTGTTAGTATACCTACAGTTGAACTTCTTAGTTCAAATGGAGTTAAATGGTTAGCAACAGATGAAGAGATTTTATTTAAATCTTTAAATACATCAAATAAAGAGGTTTTATATAAACCTTATTATTTAAAAACAACTCATGGTGAAACAAATCTATTTTTTAGAGATAAATATTTAAGTGATTTAATAGGTTTTGAATATAGTAAAAAAGATCCTCTAGCTGCAGCCCAAGATTTTATTTCCCATCTTAAAAATATCTATTTAAATTCAAAAGAATCAACTTTGGTATCTGTTATTTTGGATGGAGAAAATGCTTGGGAATTTTATAAAAATAATGCAAAAGAGTTTTTTGAACATCTTTATACTTTATTAGAAGAACAAGTATGGTGTGAAACTATATTATTTGAAGATATTGACAAAATTGAAGAGTTAAAAAAACACAATCTAAATCATTTAGCTACAGGTAGCTGGATACATGGTAACTTTGATATTTGGATAGGAAATAGTGAGAAGAATAAAGCCTGGGAACTTCTCGATTTAACTAAAAATGATTTTGAAACTATAAAAGAAACTCTTAACGAGACAACATTAAAAAAGATAGAAAATGAATTTTTAATTGCTTTGGGGAGTGATTGGTTTTGGTGGTATGGGGATGACCATTATACTGAATTAAACCACCAGTTTGATGAACAATTTAGAGCACATCTTAAAAACATCTATTCACTTATGAATAAAGAGGTTCCAACAGAGATATTTACTCCAATTGTTAAAAAAACAAGAAAAAATTCAAGTCATATAAAACCAACAGATTTTATCACCCCAACAGTAGATGGAAATATGAGTAATTTCTTCGAATGGTTAAACAGCGGTTTTGTTGACATAAAAAAAGAGTTTAGTACTATGGATTCCTCTTCATGTGTAATTGAAGCACTTTATTATGGAAAAGATAAAGCCAACAATCTTTATTTGTACCTAAAAGGCAAAAAACTAGAGAGTTTAGATGACAATATCAATTTAAATATCATCTTAGATGAACAAGAGTTTTATTTTATGGTACAAAAAGGTATGAATAGTATTATTCTAAATAATATTAATTTTAATTTAGCTTTTGATAAAGGGATTGAAATAGAGATTATTGATTATAGTAAAGAGAAAATAAAGTTTAGTTTTGAACTAATTATTGATGGCAAAAAAGTACAAAAATTCCCTTTATACGATGATATAATCTTGGATTTTGAGAACTTTAATTTAATTAGCTGGTACATATAACTAGGAGATGTTTTGTCAGAATTCAGATATTGTAAACTAACAAAAGAATGGGTACTATTTGCTCCTGAAAGATTAAAAAGACCTAATAACCTTGACAATAAAAAACAAGTTGCTCCTAAAAATATTGTAAGTGAGAAATGTCCTTTTGATATGCATAAAGAGGAGTATACTCCTCATGAAATAACACGAATTACTCAAAATGGTGAATGGCAATGCAGAGTTGTGCCAAACCTTTACAATGCCTTATCAATAGATATTAAAACTAGTTCTACAAGAGAGAGTTTTTTTGAAAAGTTTAGTGGTTTTGGTGCCCACGAAGTTGTTATAGAAACACCAATACATGATAAACAAATTTGGGATTATAGTTTTAATGATTTAACAAACTATTTAACTATAATTCAATCAAGAGTTGTTAGTTTAAAAAACGATACAAGATTGGAATATATATCAGTATTTAAAAACCAAGGGGCTGAAGCTGGAGCTTCAATGAGCCATTCTCATTCTCAAATCATGGCTTTACCTTTTATCCCAAAAAAAATACTTGAAGAGTATGAATATAAAAAAAAGTATTATCAAAAACACAAAAGAGCATTATTGGATGATATTGTATATGAAGAGATGCAAAATAGCCATAACCTTATAGCCCAAAATTCAGAATTTGTTTTATACTGTCCTTATGCTTCTGCCTTTCCTTTTGAGGTAAAAATTGTTTCAAAGAAAAAACTCTCATCACTTTTAGAATTTAGTAAAAGTGACATCTCTGCTTTAAGTGATATATTAAAAGAGTTTTTTACAAAATTTTATTCTGCATTGGGTGAAATTGCTTTTAATATGATAATTAATAATGCTCCATATAAAGAGTATGACGAACAAACAAAAGAGTTTTATAGATTTAATATAGAGATTAAACCTAGAATTTATAAACAAGCTGGTTTTGAACTTGACAGTAATATTAATATAAATGTAGTTTTACCAGAACAAGCTACAAAAATTTATAAGGAGAGTTAATGGCAATTTTATTCGCATCGAGTGAGATATTTCCATATGCAAAAAGTGGTGGATTAGCAGATGTTGCATATGCTCTTCCACAAGCATTAAGAGAAGATACAAAAGTTTATACAATTATGCCTTTATACAATATAATTGATAGAGAAAAATATAAGATTGAATACACTGGATTAACTTTTGAGTATTGGTTATGTGGAGTAAGGCATCAATTTGATGTTTTTGCTAGAAAAGAATCACCAGATGAATTATTTGTTTTTAATCCAATTTTATGTGATAGAATTGGACTATACAATGACCAATATGGAGATTTTGGAGACAATGGCTTAAGATTTGGTCTTTTTTCATATGGTGTTTTAGAAGTTATGATAAGAATGAAACTTAAAGTTGATGCAATTCATATAAATGATTGGCAAACTTCTTTGGTGGCTCTTTTAGCAAAAACAAGATATAACTTAAATCAAAAAATAGTATTAACTATCCATAATCTAGCCTATCAAGGTATTTTCCCAAAAGATGTTATGTATGAACTTGAAATTGATTGGGAAAAGTGTTATAAATTTAATGGCTTA
This sequence comes from Arcobacter sp., assembly GCA_003252105.1. GTDB lineage: Bacteria > Campylobacterota > Campylobacteria > Campylobacterales > Arcobacteraceae > Halarcobacter. Next base: position 8,943 of record QKDL01000048.1, on the reverse strand, counting down.
GAATATTTTGACAATGTTAATTTTTTAAAAGCAGGTATCTACTATAGTGACAGTGTTACAACAGTAAGTAAAACCTATGCAAATGAGATTCAAACTCCTACTTTCGGAAATAGTTTAGATGAAACACTTAGAATAAATAGTTTCAAACTGCAAGGTATTGTAAATGGAATCAGTACAGAAGTATTTAATCCAAAAACTGATGAATATATTGAAAAAAACTTTGATATCAATAGTTATGAATTAAAAAAAGAAAATAAAAAATTATTATTGGAAGAGATAGGTTTAAAAGATGAAAATAGAGCTTTATTTGTTTTTATTGGTAGATTTACTTCACAAAAAGGGATAGATTTACTTTTAGATGCTATACAACTATTTAAAACTTATGATGCAAATTTTGTATTTTTAGGAAATGGTGAAGATTTTTATAACAATGCTTTTGCAGAACTTTTAAATAAATATGAAAATATTCATATTAGTATAGGGTATAGTGAAGCTTTTTCTAGAAAACTATATGCGAGTGCAGACTTTTTACTTATGCCTTCTATTTTTGAACCTTGTGGCTTAAATCAAATGATCTCTATGAGATATGGAACTTTACCTATTGTCGCTAAAACAGGTGGTTTAAAAGATACAGTTGTCGATTTTACAGATTATGAACCTAAAAAAACAAACTTTGGAATTGGTATAACTTTTGATGAACATAATTTATTTTGGTTTAACCATGCTCTCACGAAAGCATTTAGTTTGTATTCAAATAAACCTAAATTTGAACAAATTTCTAAACACAATATGGAAGTTGACAATTCTTGGAAAACTTCAGCTAATGAATACAAAAAACTTTATAAAAAGGATATAAATGAGTAGTTTACATACTTATGAAATTGATGAGAAATATTCTAAATCAGTTGCTTATTTTTCAATGGAATTTGCTATACACCAAGCATTAAAGATCTATTCAGGGGGATTGGGTTTTTTAGCCGGTTCTCATATGAGAAGTGCATTTGACTTAAAACAAAATCTAATTGGTATCGGTATTTTATGGAGTTATGGTTATTATGACCAAAATAGAGATGAGAATAGATATTTAAAAGTTGACTTTAGAAGAAAAAGATACTACTTTTTAGAAGATTTAAATATCTCAGTAACTGTAGAGATAAACAATAAACCTGTAGTTGTAAAAGCTTATTTGGTTCCTTGTAAACTTTTTTCTACTGCACCACTAATTTTATTATCAACGGATATTGAAGAGAATGACTATTTATCAAGAACAATCACTCATAAACTATATGATTCAAATACAGAAACTAGAATAGCTCAAGAGATTATATTAGGTATTGCAGGTGCAAAAGTTTTAGAAGCATTGAATTTACAACCTGAAATTTATCATATGAATGAAGGGCACTCTTTACCTATGACTTTTGAACTTTATAAGAAGTATCAAAACCTTGAAGAGGTTAAACAAAAAGTAGTATTTACAACCCATACACCAGAAGCTGCTGGTAATGAAGAACATAATATCACGCTTTTACATAAAATGGGATTTTTTGCTGGTGTTTCATTAGAAGAGATAAGAGATTTATTAAATCTCCAAACAGATAAATTTAGTCTTACTGTTGGCGCATTAAAAATGTCAAAAATTGCTAATGGTGTATCTAAAATTCATGGTGAAGTGGCAAATAAAATGTGGGCTGATGTTGAGAATAGATGTGAAATTATATCTATAACAAATGCACAAAATAGAAGATACTGGGCAGATAATGGACTAATCAGATCTATTGATGAACATGAAGATTTTCAACTTGAAGCTAGGAAAAAACACCTAAAGAGAGAGCTTTTTATCACGGTTGCGAATCAAACAGGGAAAATGATGGATCCAGATATTATGACAATTGTTTGGGCTAGAAGATTTGCTGAATATAAAAGACCTGGTTTATTAAAATACGATTTAGAAAGATTTAAAAAGCTAATTGCTAACACAAAATACCCAATACAAATAATTTGGGCAGGGAAACCTTATCCATTTGATACACAAGCAATAAATATTTTTAATGATTTAATGTATATAGCAAAAGAGCATAAAAATATTGCAGTACTTATTGGTTATGAATTAGATTTATCAATGAGATTAAAAAAAGGTGCTGATGTTTGGTTAAATACTCCAAGAGTTACAAGAGAAGCTAGTGGAACAAGTGGAATGTCAGCAGCCATGAATGGTGCAGTAAATTTATCTATAGCAGATGGTTGGCATCCAGAGTTTTGTAAAGAGGGTATAAATAGTTTTACAATTCCAACTTTAGGTAGAGATTTGCCAATTGAAGAACAAGACAGATTAGATAATGTTAATTTAATGAATCTTTTAGAAAATAAAATATTACCACTTTATTATGATGAGCCAAAAGAATGGTTAGAGATAGTTAAGAACTCGATGTCAGATGTTATTCCAGCTTTTGATTCAGGGAGAATGGTTCATGAGTATTATACTTTAATGTATACAAAATAAATAGGAGTTAATTATGCTTAATAATTTAGAGAAAATGCAAAATGTTAAAACCCTTAAAGATATTGATGTTTCAAATAAAAGAGTTTTAATAAGAGTTGACTTTAATGTACCTATGGATTCTCATCATAATATTACTGATGATAGTAGAATAAAAGCAGCTATACCAACAATAAATTATTGTATAGATAATAATGCACAAAAAATAGTTCTAGTAACTCATTTGGGAAGACCAAAAGGTGAAGATAAAGAAAGATTTTCTCTAAAATATATTATTAAAAGATTAAAAAGACTTTTAGATGAAGAGATTGAGTTAATTGAAGATTTTGAAGAAAAAACTGATTATATCAACTCTGACAAGTCACAAAAAATTATCCTTTTAGAAAATATTAGATTTTATGAAGGGGAAACAAAAAATGATGATACTTTAGCAAAAAATCTTTCAAAACTTTGTGATATATATGTAAATGATGCTTTTGGAACAAGTCATAGAAAACATAGTTCTACTTATGGAGTTGCAAATCATTGTACAACTAATGTTGCAGGTTTTTTACTAAAAAAAGAGATTGATGCTTTTGCTAAGGCTCTATTTAACCCTGTAAAACCAATAAATTTAGTTGTTGGAGGGGCAAAGGTTTCTTCAAAAATCACTCTACTTAGAAATATCTTACCAAAAGTTGATAAGATAGTTATTGGTGGAGCCATGAGTAATACTTTCTTAAAAGCATTAGGTCATGATATGCAAGATTCTTTATATGAAGATGAATATTTAGAAGAAGCTTTAGCTATTTTAAATGAGGCAAAAAATAAAAATGTAAAAGTTTACTTACCTGTAGATTTAGTAATAACAGATGATATTGAAAAACCAATTGATGTAAAAATAGTTCCTGTACAAGATGTATTAAAAGGGTTTAAAGCTGTAGATATTGGCCCAGCTACTGTAAAACTTTTCGAAGAGGCAATTGGACTTTCAAATACTATAATTTGGAATGGTCCTATGGGAATATTTGAAATAGATATGTTTTCAAAAGGAACATTTAGGATAGCTCACGCTATTGCAGATACCTATGCATATAGTATAGTGGGTGGTGGTGATACTGCAAATGCAGCAGATAAAGCGGGAGAAAAAGAAAACTTTTCTTTTATCTCAACTGGTGGTGGAGCAAGTTTAGAATTGCTTGAAGGAATTTTTCTACCTGGGGTAGAGAATTTAGACAAAATCTAAAATAATATTTATATAGATTTTATACAGTCGTTGTGTAAGGTTTTATGTTACAATAAATTAGAATTCATATTTTAGGAACTAAGATGAATAAAAATACAAAAGAACTAATTCAAGAGAGTCTGGAAATAGAAGATGACTTTTCATCTTCATCACATATTATAAACTCAATAGCTAGTGAAATAACACCTGAACAAAATAAATATGATATACCATCAAGATATAACAAAAATCGTCTTGTTATTTTAATGGTTAATACAAATACTTATTATGTTTACTGGGAAGTAGATGATAATACAATTGCATCAAATAATATCAATTTGAATACAGATAAACTATACTTTAAAATATTTGATATAAATGAAAATTTACTTACTAGCTTTGAATCATCATTTGCTTTAGGTGAATATATTTTAAATGAAAAATTTGAAGATTTGGATATTTTAGTAAAACTTTATACTCTAAAAGATGGAGAATTAAAGGAGCTATTATGTTCGAATACAATCCATACCTTTTCAACTCAAATAAAAATACCAGATGAAAAAGATGAAGTATGGATGAAAAAAACTAAAGGATGGACAGAGATTATTCGTTCGTCAATGCAACATTTTACACTAGGGATGAGTTCTTCTAAATATGTTGAAGAGATTGAAAAATTAAAAAGTTATGAAGAGTTTGAAAAAGATAGTTTGAGTTCATATTCAATACACAAAGGAATAAAAAATGATTAATGGCTACTGGATACCAGTTTTACACTCTCACCTTCCCTTTGTAAAGCATCCTGAATATGATAATTTTTTGGAAGAACATTGGCTTTTTGAAGCTATCACAGAGTGTTATATACCCCTTTTGCGAAGACTTAAACTTCTTGAAGAGGAAAATATAGATTTTAGACTAACTGTATCTATAACACCCCCTTTAGCCGAAATGTTAGATGATTCACACTTGATGGGAAAATATGCAAAATATTTACAAAAACAGATAGAGTTAGGTAAAAAAGAGGTAAATAGAACTATAGATGATCCATATTTTCATGAACTTGCAACATTTTATAAAAACCTTTTTGAAGAAAGTGAAGATTTTTTTAGAAACTTTTTAAATAACAATGTATTAAATGGTTATAGATATTTTTATGATAAAGGTTCATTAGAAGTTATTACTTGTGGTGCAACTCATGGATTTTTACCACTTTTAAGTGTAAATGAACAAGCCGTAAGAACACAAATTGAAATAGCAGTACAAGCACATAAAAAACATTTTAATAAGGCACCCAAAGGTATATGGTTACCAGAGTGTGCATATTATGATGGATTGGATAAAATATTAGAGGATAAAGGGATAAGATTTTTTATAGTTGATTCCCACGCACTAACATATGGAAAACCAACGGCGATAAATGGTGTTTATGCACCTTGTTATACTCCTCATACTGTAGCAGCATTTGGAAGAGATGCTCACTCTTCTAAACAAGTTTGGAGTTCAAAAGAGGGGTATCCTGGAGACTTTTGCTATAGAGATTTTTATAGAGATATTGGATATGACTTAGATTTTGATTACATTAGACCATATATCAATCCAGATGGGATAAGAGTTTTCACAGGGTTTAAATACCATAAAATAACAGGAACAACAGATTATAAAGAAGCTTACCAACCCCAAATTGCAAAAGATAAAACAAGAGATCATGCAAGAGATTTTATAGCAAGAAGAGAAGAACAAGTGAACCATCTAAAACAGATGATGGGTCGTTCTCCAATGATTGTATCACCATATGATGCAGAACTTTTTGGTCATTGGTGGTTTGAAGGACCAGAATTTTTATACAATATTTTTAAAGAATTAAATAAGAATGAGAACATAAAAGCAATCACTCCAGTAGAATATCTTGAGATGTTCCCACAAAACCAAATAGTAAATCCTAATCCATCATCTTGGGGAGATAAAGGGTATTATGATGTTTGGTTAAATAATACTAACTCATGGATCTATAGACATCTTCATGAGATGGCAATAAGAATGGAAGAATTAGCTCAAAGATATTTTAATACAAGTGATTTTAATACAACAAGAGTATTGAATCAAATGCTAAGAGAACTTCTTTTAGCTCAAAGTAGTGACTGGGCATTTTTAATGACTACTGCAACTGCAACAGAATACAGCGTAAATAGAACAAAAGAGCATATATCGAACTTTAATGAATTACTTGGTATGATAGAAAACAATAATATCGATTTTGACAAACTTCAATATTGTGAATATAAAAATTCAATATTTAGTTTTATCGATTTTAGAATATTTATTACAAGTTAGGGTTTTATTAAATGATAGCAGTTTTTAATGCGATAACAAATATAGCTGAAGATATTGAAAAAAATGTATTTGTAGATTGTGATAAGTTTATAGCAAGTGGTTTAACTGATGAACAGATGCAAAAAGAGGTAAATGCCTATTGTTCAAAAGTGATTCACAAAGAGTTTAAAAAAGTAAAATCAGTACATGGTTTTATAGGTAAATACTCAAAAAAATATACAACTATAAATGAAAATGGTAAATATAAGATTAGTTATGTGGCAATAGATAATTTAGATTTATTAGATGTTGATTTTTCACTTGGTACTATTTTTGGGATTTATGAAAATCAAATGGATGCTTTTCACTTAAAAGCAGCAATGTATATAACGTATGGACCAACTTTTCAAATTGTATTTGCTTCAAAATCTGAAGGGGTAATATATTTTTCATATGAAAATGGTGAGTTTATAGAGCAAGATCCATTAAAACTAGACAACAAAGGGAAAATCAATTCTACTGGTGGGTTAGCAAGTGAGTGGTCACCTAAACACAAAGAATTAATTGATTCATTTTTTAATGAGGGTTATAGATTAAGATTTTCTGATTCTTTATCTTTAGACACTCATCAAATCTTATTTAAAAAAGGTGGTATTTATTCAAGTCCTGCTACACCATCTTTTCCTGATGGTAAACATGAAGTTGTATTTGAAGCTTTCCCTATCTCTTATATTATTGAAGAAGCTGGAGGAAGAGCGATAAGTCATAAAGGAAGAATTCTTGATATGACAAACGTTACTATTGAACAAAAAACACCACTATATTTTGGTTCAAAAACAGAAATCCAAAAAGTTGAAGATAGCTTTTTAAATAATTAATTTTTACTCATTTGAGTAAAAATTAATTTTATAAAAGAATTTTTATATTAATTATTCAATTGGTAACTTTATTGTAAATATTGCTCCTTTATATTTTTCACCTTCATACTCAAAGTTACCATTGGAAACTGATATTTCACCATTAAATACTTTTGTTATTATCTCTTGAGACATATACAATCCAATACCTGTACCTTGATATTGATGCTTTGTGCTAAAATACGGCTCGAAAATCCTATCTATAATTTTAGTTGATATACCACCTGCACTATCTTGAAAAATAATATATACATCATCTTTTTGAATATAATTTTTTATATATATCAATCTTCTTTTATCTTCTAATTTTTCTAGTTCATCTTTTGCATTATTTAAAAGATTAATAATTACTTGAATAAGTTGGTTTTTTAAACCATAAAGACTAATCTCATTTATATCTTTTATAATTTCTATTCTTTTATTTTTAAATTGCGCATAAGTAAGGTTTGTTGAGTCATCTATTGTTTGACTTAAAGAAAAATACTCTTTTTCATGATTTGCTTTCAAAAAGTTCCTGAAATCTTCAATGGTTTTTGATAAATAATTAGCTTGACTATTAATAATATCCATTGACTCAATAAGATTTTCATCATTTAAAGTATCCATCTCTTTATTCAATTTCACTCCACTTGCTGCTGTAGTTATTACAGATAATGGTTGTCTCCATTGATGAGCAATATTTCCAATCATCTCACCCATCGCAGCCATTTTACTTTGATGAGCTAATAATTCTTGTTGTTGTGTTCTTTCATTTAGATACTCTTTGATTTCATTTTTATATTTATCAAATTTTTTTTGTAATATTTTTGAAATATATATTGAGATTAATAACAATACAATCATCAATATCAAACTTAATGTGATTATATTTTTTATATAAAGATTAAATTTTTGAGATAATTCCTCTTTCTTTTCTTTTAATTTTACTTTATAATCATCTTCATAGAATCCTTGACCTATTAACCAATTCCAATTATCAACTCCTCTTACATAACTTATTTTATATGAGGGACGCATTGAGTTTGGGTTTTGAGATTGAACATAACTCAAAAAGCCACTGCCATCATTTTTTGCGATATCTATAGCTTTTTTTATTACCCTTTGTGAATTTTTTACATCTTCTGCTTTAATTGCATCTTTTCCTATTATCTCTTTTTTTATGTGACTTAAATATCTTCCATCATAATCAATAACAAAAATATAATTATTATTAAAATATTTCAAAGACTGAATATATTTCAAAGATTCTTTTTTTATACTCTCTTCAAATTCATCTAAATATTCACCTGTACCAATAAACCATCCCATAGGTTCAAAATATTTATTAAATCCTATTTTTCGATAATAATTGTTTTTATCAAGAGGTTTATAAAAATACCAACTCATAAAACCTTCATTCTCTTTTTTCAATTGGCTAATAATATCTCTTGTCAGATACTTTCCTTGACTGTCTTGAAAATCATAAAAATCTGTACCTTCTATATCTCTATTTAATGGAAATAATATACATTCATAATCAAAAGAATAGATATAAAAGTATCCTCTTCCCTCATTAAACCTAATATCTACTAAAGCATCTTTTATCAATTTAGTTATTGTCTTTTTATCTTGATGTTTATTTTCATTATAGATTCTAGTTGCTATAGTATAAGCTTCATATACCCTATTTTTTATTGTTTCTTTTAACTCATTTTCAGTATTTTTATGCATCTCTTGAAGTGTATTATAAAGAATATCAACATTGTTTTTTATTATTTCTTTATTATTATTTATAAATTCACTCTCCATTGACTGTTTCTCTTTTATATAAGTAGATTTATAATCATAATAGATAAAAAGCATAATTAAAAATGTTATAGAAACTATAAAAATTGGGGGAGTATATTTGATTATCTTAAGAATTGTATTTTCATTTTTATATCTCATATAAATCCATTTAAATCAATAAATTATTTAAAAATTATAACTTTTTCTTCTTTAATATCCTTTAATAAATTTAATCTAATTTTAATAAATGT
>QKDL01000029.1 GCA_003252105.1 Arcobacter sp. | reverse complement strand
AATAAAATTTTATTATTAAAAATGATTTTTTTACTTTTTACATAAACTTCGAAGATTTCACCATTTTTTCTTTTATGTTTAGTTATAAACTTATCCCAACCTTTTAAGATAATTTCTTCTTGTTTATTTTCCATCTTCAAGTTATTTGTAAATTCAACAGATAAATCATAGGGAGTAATTTCACTAAATTCAATATTTGTGTAACCATACATCTTTAGAGTTTGATTATTAAAATAAATAAACTTATTTTTTTCAACATCCAATACAAGTAAAGAATCTAAAGATTCAAAAAAAAGAGTTTCAAAAAGTTGTAATTGATTATTTAAATTATCCATTTAACTATATTATCAATTTATAGTTAAATATATAAAATTATAGAATAAAAGAGTAATGTTTTTTATTGAGACGTAACTAGTATTAACAAGTTATATTTTAAGACTTTGAAAATTTATATTAAATAAATTTATCAAAGTTTTGTCTTAAAGCCTCATATACCACAATCGATACTGAATTTGCTATATTTAAACTTCTTGCTTCATTTGTCATAGGGATTGTTATACAACCTTTTTCATTTTGTGCAAGTAGGCTTTCTGGAAGTCCTGCATCTTCCCTTCCAAAATAAAAATAATCGTTAGGTTTGTATTCAACATCAAAATATACCTGTGTAGTTTTAGTTGTTGCAAAAAAGTGTCTGTCACTAAATGGATTTTTTGACCAGAAATCTTCTATATTTTCATATTCATGTACTTCTAAATCTTTCCAATAATCAAGCCCTGCTCTTCTTAAAGCTTTTTCACTAATCTCAAATCCGTAAGGTTTTATAAGATGAAGTTTACAGTTTAAAGCAAAGGCTAATCTACCTATTGTTCCTGTATTTTGTGGAATTCTTGGTTCTAATAAAACTATATTAAACATATTATAAAATTACTGTTTTGTTTCCAAATACGAAAACTTTATCTTCAAGTAAAAGTTGTAATGCATTTGATAATACAACTTTCTCAACATTTCGCCCTGCTCTTCTCATATCTTGCCAAGAGAAAGTATGATCAACTCTTACAACATCTTGAGCAATAATTGGACCTTCATCTAAATCATCTGTAACATAATGTGCTGTTGCTCCAATAATCTTTACGCCTCTATGGTGAGCTTGTTTATATGGGTTTGCACCAATAAATGCTGGTAAAAACGAATGGTGGATATTTAATACTTGTTGAGGAAACTCTTTTATAAATTTTGGTGTTAAGATTCTCATATATTTTGCTAAAACTATTAGTTCTGGATTATACTCTTTGATTTGTTCTATTACTAAATCTTCATGAGCTTCTCTTTCCATATTTTCTGCACTAACACAGTGAAATGGAATATTGAATTTTTCAACTAAATCTCTTAAATACTCATGGTTTGCAATTACTGCTTTGATATTTGCATCAAGTTCACCATCTATATATCTAATAAGCAAATCTCCTAAAACATGAGATTCTTTAGTTGCAAGTATTACAATCTCTTTTTTAGTTTTTTTATTTAGTTTGATTGTTGAATTCTCAGGTAAAACCTCTTTTAATTCTTTTAAAAGCATGTTAGGGTTTACATCCCCAGATATAACACTTCTCATAAAAAATTTATTTGAATCATTATCAACATATTCAGCATTTTGTTCAATATTTAAGTTATTTGCAAAAAGAACTTTTGAGATGTTATATACAAGTCCTTTTGCATCTACTGTATCAATTAAAAGTATATATTCTTTCATTTTTTTCCTATATAAACGGTATTATTTCAATTAAACTCGAAATAATACCATTTATTAGATTTAAATCATTTTAGATAGCTCTTCTTTGTATTTTTCTACGTCAAAATCTTTTACTCTAGCAACCCCAGACTCAACGGCAGCAAGAGCTACTGCACTTGAAACTTCTACAATCAGTCTTTTATCAAATGGTTTTGGAATAATATACTCTTTTGAGTAAACTAAATTTTCTCCAAAAATCTCTTTAACCTCTTCTGGTACTGGCTGTTTTGCAAGATTAGCTATTGCATATGCAGCAGCTTTTTTCATTTGCATATTTATCTTTTTTGCTTGAACATCTAAAGCACCTCTAAAGATAAAAGGAAAACCAAGTACGTTATTTATTTGGTTGTCAAAGTCACTTCTTCCAGTTCCAACAATTGCCTTATCTCTAATAGCAAAAACCTCTTCAGGGAATAATTCAGGTGTAGGGTTAGCAAGTGCAAATACAATTGGTTCATTTGCCATAACTGCAATATGTTTTTGTGTAAATGTTCCAGGTCTTGAAAGTCCTAAAACAACATCAGCGTCTCTAAATGCATCTAAAACAGTTGTTGGATTTTCTATAGAAAACTCTTTTTTAAATTTATTTAAATCATCTCTACTATCATGAATTACACCTTTTGAGTCAACCATAATAATATTTTGAACTCCAACAGCTTTATACATTCTAGAACAAGAAATAGCAGCTGCCCCTGCTCCAACTACTACAACCTTTAATTCTTCTAATTTTTTACCTATGATATCACAAGCGTTGATAAGACCTGCAGTAGTAATAATAGCTGTTCCATGTTGATCGTCATGCATTACAGGGATATCAAGCTCTTCAACTAGTCTTCTTTCTATTTCAAAACATTCTGGAGATTTGATATCTTCGAGATTGATACCACCAAAAGTTGGTGCAATTGCTTTACAAACATCTATAAATTTTTGTGGATCTTCTTCTGCTACTTCAATATCAAAAGAATCAACAGCAGAAAACTTTTTGAATAATACTGATTTTCCTTCCATAACAGGTTTGGATGCTAAAGCACCAATATTACCTAGACCTAATACTGCGGTTCCATTTGATATAACTGCTACTAAATTTCTTTTTGCTGTATATTTATAAGCGTCATCAGGGTTTGCTTCAATTTGTAAACATGGATGGGCAACACCTGGAGTGTATGCCATCGATAAATCTCTTTGTGAGTTTAAATCTGTAGTTGTTGCAATAGATATTTTTCCTGGTTTTGGAAATTGATGATAATCTAATGCTTCTTGTTTAGTTACTGTAGTACTCATATTTTTACCTTGAATAAGATTTGTAAGAAAATAATGGCAGAATTGTAACTAATTGAAACTTAATAATTTAAATTTTATTAAATAAATAAATAAATTTATACACTTAAGCTTATTTTTACATTTTATTTACACTTTTCCTACATAACTTTTACATAATTGAGATTATTCCTGCAAATCTTCCACAGTTTTTATCTACTCTATAAGAGTAATAAGGTTGATTTGAACACATAGTACAAATATCTGATATAGTAATATTATTTACACCCATATCTTTTAATAGTTTTTGGTTTATCCCTTGTAAATCTATATATCTATTGTCAACAAACTCTTTTCCAAAACTGTTTATAACTATTTCTACAAGTTCTTGACTTACTTCATAACAACATTTTTGTATAGATGGTCCTAAAATTACCTCTATATCTTCTACTCTACAATCAAAAAAATCAATCATTTTTTTTACAGTTTTAGGAACTATTTTTAAAAAAGTTGAGTTTCTACCTGCGTGAACAGCAGCAATCACACCCTTTGTTTTATCAAAAATCAGCACAGGTATACAATCAGCAACCATAACCATAAGTGTAATACCTCTAAGGTTTGTGATTATTCCATCGCAATTATCTATAAGATTTGATGAGTTTTTATCTATGATTTCAATATTATCACCATGAACTTGATTCATATAATAAAGATTTTCAAGCTTAAAATTATGTTTTGTAGCAAGATTTTTTCTGTTTGTATCTACATTTTCTTTTTTATCATTTACATGGAAAGCTAGGTTTCCATCTTTGCTTGTGCTAAAGGTATAAAATATATCATACATGGCGTTACTCCTTTGGTATAAACAGATTTTACTATCCTCTTATTGATTTTTTGGTAAAATCTCAATTTTTAAAAGGATGGATATGAAAAAAGAGTTTGTAATTTTTGGAAATCCAGTTGAACATTCAAAATCTCCACAGATGCATAATGCAGGATTCAAGGCCTTAGAATTTGACGGAATATATAGAAAACATCTTCTAGAAGATGGTGAATCTATCAAAGAAGTGTTTTTGAATAATGGTTATGACGGTGCAAATATTACTGTACCACACAAAGAAGTAGCTTATAGAAATGCAGATGAAGTTATAGGTCTAGCAAATGAAATAAAAGCAGTAAACACATATATAAATGACAATGGTAAAATCATAGCATATAACACAGATGCACCAGGTTTTTTATATGCAATTGAGAGCTTTGGAGAGATTAAATCAGTATTGATTTTAGGAGCTGGAGGAACTGCAAAAGCAGTATCTTTAGCACTACAACAAAGTGATGTGGATGTTACTGTTTTAAATAGAAGTGAAGGTAAGTTAAAGTTTTTTAAAGATCATAAAATCAAATCTTACACTTGGGATAATTTTCAACCTTCAAAATACGATTTAGTAGTAAATACGACAAGTGCAGGACTAAAAGATGATTCTTATCCTTGTGATAAAGAGTTATTAGAAGAAATTTTAAAAGAAGCAAATGGAGCATTTGATTGTATTTATGGAAAAATTACTCCATTTTTAGCTTTAGCAAATGAGCTTGGTTTACCAGCAAAAGATGGTGAAGATATGTTACTTTACCAAGGTGTTTTAGCTTTTGAATACTTTACTGGAAGTAATGCCGATGAAGATATTATTGAAGCTATGAGACAAGGCTTAAAAGAATAATAGAGTTATAAAAACTCTATTATTAAGGTTTATAAAAAGATATCCCCTCTTCTTGTAGTTTTTTTACTACTTTTTGACTTAACTGCGATTTTAATTCCATGATTTGATGATAAGGTGTCACATACCAAATACGTAATACAAAAAATGGTTCTTTAGGATCAGGAATAAGATGAATTCTAGGTCTAAAATCTCTTGAACGCATATCGTATCTTTTTTTCATGCTTAAAAATTGTTTCGAAGCAACTTCCATATATTTTTCTGTAAGTTCATAAGCTATATCATTTACTATCTCTTCCACTTTTTTGGTATCTTCCCCAAAAGGAATACTTAGTTCAACCAAATCATAAACAGTTTTCATCTTATCATGAGTGTAGTTATACACACAGTTTGTAACAAAAATATTGTTAGGGATAAAAACAATTCTACCTGCAATTTTTATTTTTGAAGAAGTTGTGTTGTTTATACTTTCATAAAGACTAACTTTAAATAATGATATAGCTACAACTTCACCAATCACAGGGTTTCCATCTACATTTACTAAAACCCTATCCCCTATTTGGATATGATTTCCAAAAACCAATTGAAACCATGACGCGATACTAAGAACATACTCTTTCATAGCTATAGTAATACCAGCAGCAATAACTCCTATCAAAGTGGCTGCATAGATAATATTACCAATATTAAAAATCACGATTACAAAAAGCATCACTAT
>QKDL01000008.1 GCA_003252105.1 Arcobacter sp. | reverse complement strand
CCAGCAGTTGTAGGGATATTTTCTAAATCAATATTATCTTTAATAGCAAAAGGGATTCCATACAATGGCAACTCTTCGATGCTCTTTTTTTCTAGATTTTTGATGTAAGATTCCAGTTGCTCTTTAGATAAAGTTGTAATCCAAATATTATGATCTTTTGTTTGCTCTATTTTTTCGAAAATATCTGCAATCACCTCAGCTACGCAAAGCTCTTTTTTAAGATATTTTTCTCTTAGTTCACTGATATTTAAATTCATTTTTCATCCTTTTTAATCACAACTAAAACATCTCCACTTTCGATGTTATCACCCTCTTTGTATAAAATTTGAGAAACTGTTCCTGAAATTTCTGTTTCAATATCCACTTCCATTTTCATAGATTCAAGTACAACTAAAACCTCACCTGCTTCTACTTTATCTCCAACTTTAACCTCAATTTTCCAGATATTTCCAGACATAATAGACTCTACAGCCTCTTCATCATCTGCTAAAATCAATTGATCTTTCTCTTCTATGGCTTCAGTTTTTGCAGTAAACTTATCTAAACCTTTCTCTTTCCACATCAATCGTTCATCTTCAAAAGCTTTTTGTCTTTTTGTTTGAAAAGTAGTATGCTCTTTTTCATTATTGGCTAAAAACTCTTTGTACTCTTTGAGTTTAAAGCTTTTCTCTTCAATGGTTAAAGGGTATTTCCCATATAAAAACTTCTCTCTTATCTCATGTAACTCATCCGTTGTTACAGGATAAAACTTGATTTGGTCAAAAAATCTAAGCAACCAAGGTTTAGAAAACTCTTTTGTTTGTCTATAGGTATTCCACATCTGTAAAGTTCGTCCAAAAAGTTGATACCCTCCAGGTCCTTCCATACCATACACACACATATATGCTCCACCGATTCCCACAGAGTTTTGTGCTGTCCATGTTCTTGCTGGGTTATATTTTGTTGTAACCAATCTTTGAGCTGGATCTAATGGTGTTGCAACAGGTGCACCTAAATACACATCACCTAATCCCATAACCAAATAATCAGCACTAAAGATAATATCTTTCACCTCTTGTTGCTCTTTTAAACCATTGATTCTTCTTATAAACTCTATATTTGAAGGGCACCAAGGTGCATTTGGACGTACCCCTTGTTGGTATTTATTAATTGCCAGTTGAATTGAAGGGTCATTCCAAGAAAGTGGAAGCCAAACAGTTCTAGAATCTACCTCAAGATTCTCAATATCTTTTAAAGAGTGAATCCCTTTTGTAACTGTTTTTATAATCAACTCACGACTTACTATTTTAGAATTAAAATGGATTTGTAAACTTCTAATACCTGGTGTTAAATCAACAATTCCTGCTAAATCTTTCTCTTCAATATACCCCATTAAAGCATGGATAAAAAATCGAAGTTCAATATCAAGTTTAAGTTCCCCTGCTTCAACAAGTAAAAACTCATCACCAGCAGCTCTAATAGTAATATCGATATCCAATTCATTGTATTTAAAGGTATCTATAATTGGCGTTGCAGATTTTTCATCAAACTCTATAACATAATCATCCAGCTTTGGTAAGGCTTTGTTTAATGCGATTGATTCCTCATAAGCCTTTACCATCTTGTCTGCATTTTCTAAACTCACTGGTTTAAACTTGATTTTATCCCCTGCTTTTAGTTGCCCTACTTTATATAGTTCACAAGAGATAATCGTAGCTGGACAAACAAATCCACCTAAACTTGGACCATCAGGTCCTAAAATAACTGGCATATCTCCTGTAAAGTCTATGGTTCCAAAGGCATAGGCATTGTCATGGATATTTGAGGGGTGTAATCCTGCATCTCCTCCATCCGCTCTTGCCCAAGATGGAGTTGGTCCAATAAGTCTTACACCTGTTCTACTTGAGTTAAAGTGTACTTCCCAAGAGCTTTCAAAAAATGCTTGAATATCTTCATGGGTAAAAAAGTCTGGACTTCCATGTGGTCCATATACCACACCTATTTCCCACTCATTTGTAAGTTGTGTTTGTGCATGAAGTGGTGTAAACTCCTCTTGGTTTGTTGCATTGAAGCTTAAAACATCTCCTGCTTTTAAAGCTCTTCCACCATGTCCACCAAACTCTCCAAGAGTAAAGGTTGAAGCACTTCCTAAATATTTTGCCACATCAAACCCACCTGCAATTGCTAAGTAAGTTCTATTACCATCTCCAAGCACTTTTTTAAACTCTAAAACATCTCCAAGATTTACACTAATGGCTTCATACATAGGAATCTCTTCGCCATTTAGTTTTGCTTGCATATTTGCTCCACCAATAGCTATAGTGGTAGCTTGTCTGAACTTATAAGTTGCTCCCATAAAAGTCATCTCAATAAAAGGTGCACTATCATTATTGTTTAGAAGTTTATTTAAAAGTCTTGGTGTTAAGCTGTCCATTGCACCTGATGGTGGGATACCAACTGCCCAATACCCTTGACGTGCAGGATAATCTTGAATCGTCGTTAAAGTACCCGATTTTAAAACATCCACTTTACAAGGGGTGTATTCAAAACTATCTAACACTTTTGTATAAAATGAAGCCTTTGTAAAAAACTGTTCTTTTGAGATGTGCTCTAAGTAAGTTAGGTTTGATTCAATTCCATAAATTCTACTTTGTTTTAAAACCTCTTGAAGTTTTGAGATATTCTCTTCTCTGGTTTCACTTACAACAATCAGTTTTGCTAAGAGTGGATCATAAAAAGGACTTACTTCACAACCATCTTCTATCCATGTATCACATCGAATATCACTTGGAAACTCCACTTTTGTGATAAGACCCGTACTTGGTTGAAAGTTTTTGCTGGCATCTTCTGCATATACCCTAACCTCAATAGCATGACCTTTTGGATTGTGTGTATACTCAACTAAAGGGGTGTTATCACCAAAAGCTATTCGTACCATCCACTCAACTAAATCAACCCCACAAACCTCTTCTGTGATACCATGTTCAACTTGAAGTCTTGTATTAACTTCCAAAAAGTAAAACTCTTGTGTTTGTGTATCATAGATATACTCAACAGTTCCTGCACTTTTATAGTTTACAGCAAGAGCTAGTTTTCTTGAAGCTTCAAAAAGTTGTTCTCGTAACTCATCACTAAAGTTTGGTGCTGGTGTCTCTTCAATAACTTTTTGGTTTCTTCTTTGAATAGAGCAATCTCTCTCACCTAAGGTTTTTACATTCCCTTGTCCATCACCAAAAATTTGTACCTCAATATGTCGTGCAGTTTGGATATATTTTTCTAAGAAAACACCACTGTTACTGAAGTTTGAACCAGCCAGTTTTATTACACTATCATATGCCAAAACAAGCTCTTTTTCATCAAAACAAAGTTTCATACCAATACCACCACCTCCGGCAGTGCTTTTTAACATCACAGGATATCCAATACCATTTGCAGTAGCTTTTGCTTCATCTAAACTGTTAAGTAGTTCACTACCTTCTAAAAGTGGAACATTATTCTCTTTAGCAATTTGACGTGCAGTGTGTTTTAAACCAAAATCCTCTATATGTTTAGAATCTGGTCCTATAAAAACAATCCCATTTTTCTCACACTCTTTTACAAACTCTACATTTTCACTTAAAAACCCATACCCTGGATGTATTGCATCAATTTCATACTCTTTACAAATATTGATAATCTTTTTAAAATCTAAATAAGTTTCATCTAGTGAAACTCCATGTAATGGTACGGCGATATCTGAATTCATTACAAATGAGGCATGTTTATCTGCTTGACTGTAAATAGTTACAGATTCAATTCCCATCTTTTTTAATGTCTTAATAACTCTATTTGCAATCTCTGCACGATTTGCAATTAAAACTCTCTTGAACATTGTGTTTCCTTAAGTTTAATCTTGGGCCGTCCCAAATGAATAATCTTATAAGTCGTCTTACAAGATAAAGAATTTTAGGTCTTTAGCCTTTTAGTCTTCCCAAACAATGAGTTGAATTGGTGTAGGGTTAAATCCATTACAAGGATTGTTAAGTTGTGGACAATTTGAGATAAGTACAAGTGTATCCATATGAGCTACCATCTCAACATAATCACCCGGTTTTGAAATCCCATCAACAATAGCTAAGTGACCGTTCTCTTCAACAGGAACATTCATAAAAAAGTTGATATTGTTTGTAATATCTTTTGGATTCATCTCAAGCTCAGCAACCACTGTTAAATAGTTATCTCTACAAGAGTGCATATATTTTTTATCTAAACCAAATCTAACAGAGTTACTCTCAGCACTACAATGTCCACCTAAAGTATCATGGTTTCCACAAGTATCTGCTACCACTTCCATCAAAACATTATCATCATTACTTAAAAGTTTTGTTCCAGTAGTGATAAAAATACTTCCTTGCTCTCTGATTGTATCGTTTGCACTGTATCTGTCATTTACATTATCTGCATTATAAAATAGTGTATCAACTGCTTGACAACCTTCTAAATCAACGATTCTAAATCTTTGACCTTTTTTAATCACTTTTCCCCAAGGGATACCTGCAGCTAGTTTTTCGTTGTAAATTGCATTTTCTATATTTTTTGACATCATAAAATCCTTACACAAAATATCTATTTGTATTGATGAACCCTCTTTTTGCCTCTTCAGAGTAGTTCTCATAATCTTCATCTTTAATCTCAACAGCATCAAAAACAGTAATTGCTACATCACTTGGATTGTAAACACCACTTTTATCCATAGCATGAGGTGTATTTGATAACACAAGTAAGATATCCATATGTGCAGTTAGTTCAATGTACTCACCCTCTTTTGCACATCTTTCATTTAATACTAATTTTGAACCCTCTTTTACATCAACCTTTCTAAAAAGATTAAGTGCAGGGATTAAATCTTTTTTTGTCATCCCATATTTTCCAAGTTCAATTAAAAAGTTCTCTTTATCTGATTTGTGATAACCGTTTCTACAACTTTGATAGGTAGCTTCCCCACCAAAACTCTCTTTTATCACTCTTTCGTTGCTAATACCACCTAAAATATCAAGTAAACCATTTGTAGTATCATCTGTAATAGCAAATAAAACTCTTCCCATCTCTGAGAATAAAACTTTTTCTTTCCCTAAAAAAGCATTCCACTGAATCTTTACAGTATCTGCACTGTTAAATCTCTCTGCAACATTTGAAGCGTTATAAAACATAGCACTTAAACTTGCATTATCACCTAAGGCTTTTAACTGAATTGTTTGCCCTCTTTTTATAATCTTTGACCATTTTACACTTGAAGGTAAGGTCTCACTTAATACAACTTTATCACTTCTTAGTTTTTTCACTTTTTCTTTCCTTAAAAATGTCCCATTTTAAAGGGAACCTTTATATATAATTACTTTTACCACTGTAAATAAATTACAGTTAAAGTAGCAAACCCTAAAGAGAGGTACGAGTACCTCTTTTGTTACTAGAATCTATATCATTAACTATTGTTGAGCCATATCTATTTGGATATTTCTCATCAACTTTCACTTTATCAAATACTAAAACTCTTGTTCCTAATTTAAAAGCTTCACTTATATCATGGGTTACCATCACAACTCCAAAGTTTAACTTTGAGTGTATATCTAAAAGCAACTCATGCATATCTAAACTTATCCCTGGATCTAACGCTCCAAAAGGTTCATCTAGAAGTAAAAGCTTTGGTTTTTTTACTAATGATTGTGCTATTGACAATCTTTGTTTCATACCACCACTTAACTCATGGGGATATTTTTCCCTTGCATCTTGCAGTCCTACTGCTTTTAAAATCTCTTCTGCCATTTCTACAGCTTTTTTCTTTTCATTTCCAAAAAGTTTTCCAAAAAACTTTGAGGTTTCAAACTCCAAACCAATAATCACATTATCTATTACATTTAGGTGGTTTAGTGTTGAGTATCTTTGAAATACAATCCCTCTTTCATCACTTGGTTCTTTTGGATAATCTTTACCTTCAAAATATAACTTACCTTTTGTAGGTTGGTCAATTCCAAGCAACATCCTTAAAAATGTTGTTTTTCCACACCCTGAAGGTCCAACTAGAGTACAAAACTCTCCATCTTTCATAGTAAAATTTAGATTCTCTAAAATAATACTATCCCCATATATCTTCCAAATATTTTTTGCTTCAACTAGATTCATGATTATTCCTTACCAAACCAAGGAAACAATCTTTGGTTAAAAATTCTTAAAATAAAATCTATCAAAAATGCTAACAATGTGATCCAAATAACATAAGGTAAAATCACATCCATAGCTAAATATCTTCTAACCAAAAAGATTCTATATCCTAAACCTTCAGTTGCAGCAATCGCTTCTGCTGAGATTAAGAAAATCCAAGCAGTTCCTAAAGTCAATCTAATTGCATCAATTAGTCTTGGCAAAATTTGAGGAGTTATAACTCTTGTGATAATCTGCCAAGTATTTGCACCAAGTGTTTGAACCTTTATGATTTGTTCACTTGGTATCTCTTTTACCCTTTGGTAAATCTCTCTTGTCATAATTGGAGCAACTCCCAAAATGATTAATACCACTTTAGAAACCTCTCCCAGACCAAATACTATAAATAAAATAGGCAATAAAGCCATAGTTGGAACTAATGAAAAAAACCAAATCAAAGGTGAAACAGTTGAAGTTACATAAGGAATAATCCCTATAGCAATCCCAACTAAAAGAGCAAATAAAGCACTAATACCAACACCCATCGCTAATCTTTTCAAACTAGAAAGGGTATCGTTCAATAGTACATACTCTCCACTTCTTTTACTTTTTTCAAAAGCCAACGTACTCATAGAGTCTATACACTTTTCTATTGAAGGAAGCAGTTTATCGTTTGGGTTCTCTGCCAATCTAGCGTTTGAAGAACTTATATAAACTATCGCTATCAATAAAAAAGGTAACAGTCCCAAAAACAAGTTAGTTGTTTTTGAAGGGACTTGGTTTATTAATCTTTTCATTAGTTATCCTAACTACAGCTTTCCATCCGCTGCCATTTTCATATATGTATCATCAAATCTTAATTTTATATTTCCTTTATCTCCTACAACTTTACCTTGAGGAAACTCTATACCAACAAATCCATAATCACTAGCACCCTCACCATAAAGTCCATGGTCAAATGAAAACTTAGCAACAAACTCCATAGTTTTCATAATATCTTCACTATTATTGAATTTAACTGCATCAGCTGGGTTATAAAACATATTTGTAGTTTTTAATTGATCTTCAAAACCAGCTAAATCTGTCCCTGAAGCTTTTGCCATAAGTGATTTTAACTCTTTTGCTTTTTTTGTATCTGCATTCATTAAACTCATCATCTCATACCATGCTCCAACTAAAGCTTTACCAAATGCAGGGTTATCTTTTAGAGTTTCAGTGTTTACAACCATTAAGTCAATAATCTCACCAGGGATATCTGAACTATTAAAAAGGTTATTTGCTTTTGGCATAGCTAAGATTTCACTAACTTGTGGTTTCCATGTTACAACTGATGTAACTTGTGGTGTAGTATAAGCTGAAACCATATCAGCATCACTTGTATTTACAACAGTAATATCTTTTTCAGACATACCATTTTTTTCTAAACCTCTTGCTAATAGGTAGTGTGAGATAGATAACTCAACTAAGTTTACATTTGTACCTTTTAAATCTTTGATAGATTTTGCTTCTTTAGAGATAACTACATCATTACCATTTGAGAAATCTCCAATGATTAAAGCAGTTGAATCAACTCCACCAGCAGCAGGGATTCCTAAAGCATCAGTATTTGCCATTGTACAACCATCAAACTCACCAGCACTGAACTGATTAATTGATTCAATATAATCGTTGATTTGTACAATCTCTACATTGATACCATATTTTTGTGCCCATTTATCCATGATTTTTTGTGATTCCATAACATCCCAAGGCATCCAACCAACATAAATACTCCATGCAACTTTAAAATCTTTTTTTGTTTGTGCAAAAAGTGTTGTTGATGTTAATCCTAAAACTAGAACAGACAGTGACAGTAACTTGAAAATTTTTGTAAATGCAGATGATTTCATCTTGATTCTCCCAAATAGAATTAAACACACTAGGAGGCAAAAACCTCCCGGGCTTTTATCCCTCCGTGTAACTCTATTTAAGAGTCGGTAGCTCTCGGTCCAGTCATCTTTTTCAAGATCGGAACCCTAGCCGCCTTTTGTAGTTAAATGAGGCATTTGCCTCTCTAATATGTTTTCGTTAAGACAATTATAAAAGAATTTATTTTTAATGTAAAGAAAAAATATGTATAAAAAATATACATTTTTTACCTTTTAGACTTTAAGTGAACTTCACTAAAGTTTATCTTTTTTTTAGCACTATATCTTGACAAGTGCTAAAAATATTTGATACAATTAGTAAAAATATAAAAGGATGGTTATGAAAGATTTGAAAAACTTTGCAACTTTTAAAAATCATGAATCTATCATTAACTATTTTAGTGAAGATTCAATTGAGAGTATAAATAGATATTTTAAAAGAGGAAACCTAGTAGATTCAGTTACTAAATATGAACTATATTATCATATATCTTTAAGCAGTTATGTTTTTGAAACACTACTTGATTTAGAAGAGACTGTAAAAAAAGTTCAAGAACTTAACCTACAAGTATCTCCACATAAAGCTTTGTTCGATATTTATAATTTGATTTTACAAAATACAAATAAAGAGGCTTTAGATAAAGATTTAGAGGTTAAAATTAGAAAAGCAGCAGCACTTCAAGCTTTAGATGATTTTATCAAAGCAGACAAAGAGTTAATTGGTGCGAAATATTATGAGCTACAAAAAAAAGAGAATATAAACAACGATAAATTTTTCAGTGAAAATATGAAATATAATTTTGAGTCGAACTACCAAAGAACTTTTGAACACTACAACTTAGTAATTACAGATCAATTTGTTCAAGATGTAAAAAATAAAATACTTAATCCATAAAGCAGTTAATAAACTGCTTTATATTAACTTTTTTAAATCTTCTTCCATAAAGGATAATTTTTATCCTTTAATAAATTTTATTAATTTTAATTTAAATTTATACTGTTATACTTTCACTACAAAACAAAAAAATTAATAAAGGATTATAAAATGTTAGTGACAAAAAAAGCTCCAGATTTTACAGCTACAGCTGTACTTGCAGATGGTCAAATTGTAGAGGATTTTAATTTATATAAAAATATTGGTGAAAAAGGTGCAGTATTATTTTTCTGGCCTTTAGACTTTACTTTTGTATGCCCATCAGAAATTATTGCATTCTCTAAAAGAGTTGATGATTTTAAAGAGAGAGGAATTCAAGTGATTGGTTGTTCTGTTGATTCACAATTTTCACACTTTGCATGGAGAGAAACTCCTGTTGAAAATGGTGGAATTGGAAGAGTAAAATTCCCAATGATTGCAGATTTAAGCAAACAAATCTCTAAAGATTATGATGTATTATTTGGTGATTCAGTTGCACTTAGAGGTTCATTTTTAATAGATAAAGATGGAACAGTAAGACACGCAGTTATCAATGACTTACCACTTGGAAGAAATATTGATGAGATGATTAGAATGGTTGATACTATGTTATTTACAAATGAACACGGTGAAGTTTGTCCAGCAGGATGGGCAAAAGGTGATGAAGGTATGAAAGCATCTACTGAAGGTGTAGCAGAATACTTAGCTAAAAATGAAGGAAAATTATAATGTCAAAATATATAGAATTAACAAATGAAACTATGGAAGAAACAATAAAAGATGGTGTTGTTTTAGTAGACTTTTGGGCGCCTTGGTGCGGACCTTGTAGAATGATTGCACCAGTAATTGAACAATTAGCTGAAGAGTTTGAAGGTAAAGCTAAGATTTGTAAAGTAAATACTGAAGAACAAGAGGAGTTGATGGTAAAATATCAAATTAGATCAATTCCAACAATCCTTATTTTCAAAAATGGTGAGATTGTTGATCAATCAATTGGTGCAACAAATAAAGCAGCTTTACAAGATAAATTAAATAATTGTTTATAGAAGTAAAAAGGCAAGTATCAACTTGCCTTTTTTTATTTAATTATAATTTTTCTTTAATTTCACTATCACATAATTTATTTCCATCTTTATCGTACCAAATACATTTATCTACACTCCAACCATCTTTATCTAATAAAGCATAATATAATAGTTTTCCATTTTCATAATAACCTTTTTTAAAACCGTAAGGTGAATCATGAGTAGGTTTTTTTACAATTAAAGTTTCTAATACTCCATTTTTATAAAAATATTTTTCTTCTACTACTTTTTTATCTTCAAAAGTATATTCAAAAAATGTTTCTCCATTTTTATAAAAAGATTTATGTTTTAAAATAACATTTTTATCGTATGTAATAATATCTGATAACTCTCCATGATTAGTAAAAGATATATAATCTCCTTGCTTAAGACTATTTACAATATTTATTATAGATTCAAGTGTTCCATCTATAAAAAAACTTTTTCTTATTCCATTTTCAAGAGGTTCTATAGTTTTTACTTTTCCATCACCATAATATTCTATTTTTATCTTATCATCGTATAAAAAACTCCAAATTTTATCATTTAAATATCCGCTTGGTTCAAAAAATGAGATATTTATAATTGAACAAATTAAAAGTGTTATTAAAGGTGTAGTGGAATAAAAGTTATAATGTAAAAGATAAAGCAATATAAATACTATTATTACAGAATTTGTAAGAATAAAATATTTGTATTCTTCATAACTAAAATTACTAAATAAAGTTTGTTGCAGATTACTAAAAGAGTTTAATGAAACATTAAACTGTGTAAAAAATATATACTCAATTAGATGAAAGTTAAGTAAAAATAAAAGTATTCCATTTATCAATACTAAAAAAAATAAGGTAATAACTAAAACTCTCATTAAACAATCCAATCATTAATTCTTTTTCTATTTTATAATATTTTTTATTATGATTTTATAAATAAATATTACTTAACTAGCTTTTATATAAAGTGCCAATGCCAACAATAAAAATAATCCACCTGTGATTATTAACTGAATTGATTTTTCTTTTCTTAAAATTGATTCATCTACTTCAAAAGTTGCAATAGATTTTAAAGCTCCATTATCAATATAGTTTAAAAATTTATAACCTTTTTTTGAGTATTTTAACTTAATCTTTTCCAACTCTTTTTCTCTTTGTTCCTTTGAAAAGCCACCAACAACAATATTTTTCTTCATTTTTATCCTTTAAACTTAAATTATATCAAATTGAAACAAAATTGAATTCTTTATAGTTACTTATAATTATAAATATTTTTATTTTTTTAATTAAAACTTATTAAAAAATAGATATAAATTATAAATATTTCTAATAAAAGGATTAAAATGAGGGGAAAATTTATATCAATCTATAGCTTACTTATATCGCTTATGTTGATAGTAACTGCAGCACAAGCCGAAAAAGGTAAATTAACTGGTGGATCTGCCCATGATATGCCTAGTTGGTTTAAACAAAGTTTTTTGGATTTAACAGAAGATGTAAATGAAGCAAAAGAGGAAGATAAACATGTGATGTTATTTATGTCATTGGACTTTTGTCCATATTGTACAAAAATGTTGCATGATAATTTTGTAGTAGGAGCAAAAAACCAAAAATATATTCAAGATAACTTTGATGTGATAGGTATCAATATAAAAGGTTCAAGAGAAGTTGTTGTAAACGATGAACTTACTTTAACAGAAAAAGAGTATGCTGACTATTTAAAAGTACAATACACGCCAACTATAATATTTCTAAACCAAGAAAATGAAGTTGTAGTAAGACTAAACGGTTATAGATCACCAGAAAACTTCAAATTAGTTGTTGATTATGTAAAAAATAAAGAGTATCAAAATATGAGTTTAACGCAGTATCTTGATAAAGTAAAAAACAAAAGTTACTATACGTTAAAACCAAACAAAATGTTTAAAGATATAAAAGACCTTTCAAAAGTAAAAGGACCACTTGCTGTTGTTTTTGAAGATGGAAGCTGTACTCAATGTAACTATATGCACAATACAACTTTGAAAAATAAAGATGTACAAAATGAATTATCAAAAGTTACTGTAGTAAGATTTGATGCAATGTCAAAAGAAAAAATCATAACTCCAAGTGGACATACAACTACTCCACACGATTGGACAAAAGAGATTAAACTAGATTATAGACCAGGGGTTTTATTATTCAATGAAGGAAAAGAACAGGCTAGAATTGATGCACTTTTATATAGTTTTCACTTTAAAGAATTAGTTAGATATGTTAGTGGAAAATATTATGAAAAATACAATACATATTTAGACTACTTAAAACCTAGACAAGATGAACTTTTAAATCAAGGTATAAATATCGATTTATCTGACAAAATTTAATTTGATTAATGACACTATTTTAGTGTCATTAATTATTCTTCCACTAACCATAATAATTCTCAAAAGAAAAATTTTATTAGAAGATATTATATATCATTTTTTTAATATTAGTTTTAGCTTAATTATGAAAAACTATATTATTAAATCTAATTATAAAAGGAGTAGTTATGGGAACAGGTAAATGTCCAATTACAGGTCTTGGTGGTGGTGGAAATCCTTCTGCTTCAAACAAAGGAACGTACAACAAAGATTGGTGGCCTAACCAGCTAAACCTTAAAATTCTTTCTCAACACTCAAACAAAGTTGACCCTATGGGTGAAGAGTTTGACTATGCAAAAGAGTTTGCAAAGTTAGATTATGAAGCCTTAAAAAAAGATTTAGCAAATCTAATGACTGACTCACAAGATTGGTGGCCTGCTGATTATGGGCACTATGGTCCACTTTTTATTAGAATGGCATGGCATAGTGCAGGAACATATAGAACTGGTGATGGTAGAGGTGGAGCATCAACTGGAAATCAACGTTTAGCACCTCTTAATAGTTGGCCAGATAATGTTAACCTTGATAAAGCTAGAAGACTGCTATGGCCTATAAAACAAAAATATGGAAACAAAATCTCATGGGCTGACCTTATGATACTTACAGGAAATGTAGCCTTAGAGACAATGGGATTTAAAACCTTTGGTTTTGCAGGTGGAAGAGTAGATATTTATGAACCAGAAGAGGATATCTATTGGGGTAATGAAAAAGAATGGCTTGCAACAAGTGAAAAAGAAAATAGTCGTTACTCAGGAGATAGAGATCTAGATAACCCACTTGCAGCAGTTCAAATGGGACTTATATATGTAAATCCAGAAGGTCCAGATGGGGAACCAAATGTATTAGCATCTGCAAAAGATATAAGAGAAACCTTTGCAAGAATGGCAATGGGAGATGAAGAAACAGTAGCATTAATTGCTGGTGGACATACCTTTGGTAAAACTCATGGAGCAGCTGATGCTTCGAATGTTGGACCTGAACCTGAAGCAGAAAGCTTAGTAGCTCAAGGGCTTGGTTGGTTTAATAAGTTTTTAACAGGAAAAGGCAAAGATACTATAACAAGTGGATTAGAAGGTTCATGGACAGCAAATCCAACTCAATGGGACAATGGTTATTTTGATTTATTATTTGGATATGAATGGAATCTTACAAAATCACCTGCTGGAGCTTGGCAATGGGAACCAATCAATCCAAAAGAGGAGCATCTAGCGCCATCTGCACATGATGCAAGTAAAAAAGTCAAAACTGTAATGTTTACAACAGACTTAGCTTTAAGAATGGATCCAATTTATGGACCAATATCAAAAAGATTTCATGAAAATCCAGATCAATTTGCAGATGCATTTGCAAGAGCTTGGTTTAAACTAACACATAGAGACCTTGGTCCAAAGTCAAAATATCTTGGACCAGAAATTCCTAATGAAGATCTTATTTGGCAAGATCCTATTCCAAAAGCAGACTATGAGATGATTGAGGATTTTGATGTAGAAAATCTAAAAGAAAAAGTTTTAAATAGTGGTCTTAGTGTATCTGAATTAGTTTACACAGCATGGGCATCAGCTTCAACATACAGAGACTCAGATAAAAGAGGTGGTGCAAACGGGGCAAGAATCAGACTAGCTCCACAAAAAGATTGGGAAGTAAATCAAGGAACAGCTAAAGTTATTGAAAAACTTGAGAGTATACAAAATGAGTTTAATACACTTGGAGCAAAAAAAGTATCTCTTGCAGATTTAATTGTTCTAGCTGGTAGTGCAGCAGTTGAAAAAGCTGCAAAAGATGCAGGAGTTGATATAAAAGTTCCTTTTAGTATAGGAAGAACAGATGCTACTCAAGAGCAAACTTTTGCTCCATCATTTGAACATCTTGAACCAATAGCTGATGGATTTAGAAATTATCAAAAAAAGAGATATTCAGTTAGTGCAGAAGAACTTCTAATCGATAAAGCACAACTTTTAAATCTTACAGCTCCAGAAATGACAGTTTTAATTGGTGGTATGAGAGTATTAGGAGCAAATTATCAAAACTCTAAAAAAGGTGTTTTCACATACTCTGTTGGTGTATTAACAAACAATTATTTTAAAAATCTACTTGATATAAATAATGTATGGAGTAGTATAAATGAAGATGAAGAAGAGTTTGAAGCAAAAACACGAACATCAAGTGAAATTAAATATACTGCTAGTAGAGTTGACCTAGTATTTGGTTCAAACTCTCAACTAAGAGCTATTGCTGAAGTGTATGCACAAGAGGATTCGAAAGAAAAATTTGTAATTGATTTTGTAAAAGCTTGGAATAAAGTAATGGATGCAGATAGATTTGACTTAAAATAAAAAGTTAGGCAAAACTGCCTAACTTTTATTTATATAGATTAAAATTTAAAATCTAAAATTACTGGATCATGGTCAGAAGATCTAAATACACCCTCACCATAAAAACTATCAACCTGAGTAGCTGATTTATATTCTGTATTATAATCTAACACTTTAGGCTCATCTGTATTTATATGCCAAATTGTAGAGTTATCTAATCTTTTTAACATCTTTTGACTTACAAAGGCATGATCTAATAATCCCGCTTGTGCATCAAATACATACGAATATTTTTCAAAATCATTATTTAATGTTAAAGCATTTATATATCCATCATCCTCTAATACTTTTAGAGAATTCTCTTTTGCATATGAGTTAAAATCACCTAAATGGATAACTCTTTTTTGCTCTTTTAATTTTTTGTTATTATTAATCCCTTCAATCAATCTTTTTGATGCTTCAACTCTTGTCAATGCACAATTTCCTTGTCCATCATTTATATCTAAATCCTCAACTCCATCATAAAAAATTCCCTCACAAGAACTCCCTTTTGATTTAAAGTGATTAACTGTAACTAAAAATTTTCTTGCTTTTCTTTTTAGATTAAATACTTGTGCTAAAGTAACTCTATTTTTATTATATTCATCTAATACTATTGCATCAGTTGTACCTAAGTTCACCCTTTGTTTATTATAAATAAACCCTACTTTAATTGCATCATCACCTAAAGCATTTAAACTATTTAATCTACTATCAACATCAACGTATGCATAAGTATTTTTACCTATTTTTTCATTTAATCCATTTACTAAATCTGCAATTGCACTATCTTGGTCATATCCATCATTTTCAATCTCCATAAGACCAAAAATATCTGCATCTATTTGAGTCATTGCATTTATTATTTTTGTTCTTTGTCTTAAAAACTCTTCTTCGTTGTTTGCACCTCTACAATCTGCACTATTACCAGCAACACCATATGTACAACCTTCAAAAGTATTAAAATAATTAAGTACATTAAAACTTGCAACTCTTAAGTCTGATTCTTTTAAACTATTAAAATATCCATATAAATTTGACATAAAATTATGAGAACCTTTTTTAAATTCATAAGAAGTTTTATTAGAGTCAAGTTGTATTCTAGGATTAATCTCTTCATTTACAACAAGATTTGTTAAACTGTTTGGTTGTAATCTATAAGAACCATATCTTTGATCCATAATTCCCTTAATAGAACTTATTGAATATCCAGATCTTAATGTTTTATCATATGAAAAACCACCTGCTGGATATATTAACTCTTCTGGATTTTGTGTTGATAAACCATCATCAATAACTAAACTTTTTTTTGCAATTTCATTTTGATATAATTCATTACCTTCTGTACTAGGTGAGTTTAATTGTGTAAATTGATATAATCTCTCAGATGCTACTGTAAAAGAACCATATCTTCCAAACTCATAATTTTCATTTATGATTAAATCATTTGATGTTCCTTTTAACTCAACCAACATCCCTTCATAAGCTTCTAAATCATCTACACTTAAAACAGGTAACGATACATAAGATACACTTGGTAGTTGATTTTCACTACTAATAACAGTAACTTCAGGATTTACAATCTCTGTTAAATTGCTATACTCTTTTACTGTACCTATTACTTTTACTAAATCACCTTCGTTTACTTGTGTTTCACAACTATTGCAATATACAAAGATAGATTCAGATGTTTTTGCATTATCATCCCAGTCTTTATCCTCTTCTTGGACAAAAAAACCTTTAAATCCACCTTCTTGATAATCAGCTACTACAATACCCTCTATAGCAATATCTTCATTAATCATACTACTTTCCGAACCTTCACCTTGAATATCATGAATAAGTGTGATTTGAATATCATTATCTGAATCATCTCCACCATTATTATTGCTTCCATTGTAAGAACCTAAATATACCACTGTATCTTTTTCAAATGCATCAAAATAAACAGATGGATCATATACATCAGTTACATCAGTATCTGCACAAACATTCTCTTTTTTCACTAAAGTAAAATCTTTTGTTCCAACTGAATTTTCCAACCACTGACTTCCAGGATCAAAACCAACTTGACCAATAGAATCTACAACTTCTCCATTTTTTCTTAAAACAACAGCATCATCACCATTGAAATTAATCACAGTCGAACTTGTTAATTGACTAACATTTAATATTTCTGAAATAGCATTAGGATTAGAGATAACAAATGTTGAATTAGATTCAATCATACCACTTAAACCCATGCTTTGACTTACACTTGAACTACCATTACTATATAGTTCTAAAGAATAAGCAGATAAATCAATACTTGTTTCTGTTGGGTTATAAAGTTCTATTGATTTATTATATGAAC
Organism: Arcobacter sp.; assembly: GCA_003252105.1. Taxonomy (GTDB): domain Bacteria; phylum Campylobacterota; class Campylobacteria; order Campylobacterales; family Arcobacteraceae; genus Halarcobacter. Next base: position 10,332 of record QKDL01000008.1, on the reverse strand, counting down.
CCCCTTCTATATATTCAGATATCAAAACATCAGAACATGCACCAAAAAGACTCGAAGTCATACTTAAAAACGCCAAAGTAGCAGAAGTTGCTAGTTTCATAATAATCTCTCCCTTTTAGATTTTCGTAAAAAATGATTTTTAAAAAGGGGATTGTAGGAATATTTTATTACATTATAATTACATAATAAATTATTTTATAAATAGCTATTTAAGGGTAAATTTAGTAGAAAATAATAATTTAAATAAAATAAATATAAAAATTTATTCCATTTTCATAAACATATTTAAAATCTCCTAAGAGTTGACCTTTTGTTATAGATGAAATTAATCTTAAACCTAAGGTTTTTGATTTATTATTGATATCTTGAATATCTTAATCAGTTTTTACATTCTTTGAATTATTATATGCTTTTTATGATTTCATTTTTTTTAGTTATAGAAAAATTAAAAGATTTAAAAATAGTATAAACTAGATATAGACAATAAATAGTTTATTGTCTATATTCTTCTATCTAGATAATGGATCTTCTCCAAATCTATTTGCACCAACTGTTCCCTCTTTTATAAAAAATATTATTAGAACAATTATGCCAATAATTGGAATAAAAACTATCAATTGCCACCAACCACTTTTATCAATATCATGTAAACGTCTTGCAGCGATTGCAAGTGTTGGTATTAAAGAAGCTAATGCAAATAAACCACTTATAAATCCACCTATTCCTAAAATAGCCTCAATAAAACTTATTACGAAAACAAAGATTATATAAAACAGATAAAACATCCAAAACCTTTGTCTATTTGCCCTACCCTCAAAATTTGCATATTGTCTATATGCATCAATAAAAAACTCCATAGCTTTCCTTTACAAATATAAATAATTTTATTATATACTTAAAGTTTTTAATTAATTCTTAATTTAAGAATCCAAAATGAACATATGCTAAAAACGCTATTTGTTTGCTACTTTTATCATACGAATATCATCTAAATAACCTATCATTCTCCCTTCAAAATGAAGGAGATAAATATGGAGATAGGTGCTCAAGCCTTATATGCTGCCTTACCAATCTTGGTTGCAGCAGTATTATTAGTTGGTTTAAGACTACCAGCTAAAAAAGCTATGCCAATTGTATATATTGTTACAAGTTTGGTTGCATTTATTGTATGGGAGGTATCTTTTAATAGAATCTTAGCCTCAACTATTCAAGGATTATTAATCACAATTGCTGTGTTGTGGATTATATTTGGTGCTATATTATTATTAAATACACTTAAACATTCTGGAGCTATAAAAGTTATTAGAGAAGGTTTTAACAATGTAAGCCCAGATAGAAGAGTTCAAGTTGTAATTATTGCTTGGTTATTTGGTTCTTTTATTGAAGGTGCATCTGGATTTGGAACACCTGCTGCTATTGCTGCACCACTTATGGTTGCTATTGGATTTCCAGCAATGGCTGCTGTCATGATAGGTATGATGATTCAATCAACACCTGTATCATTTGGTGCAGTTGGAACTCCTATTTTAATTGGAGTAAATAAAGGTTTAGACTCAGAAGGTATCAGTGCTACACTACAATCATTTGGTTCTAATTGGGAGACTTATTTACAAATCATCACAAGTGAAGTTGCTATAGTTCATGCAATTACAGGTACATTAATTCCACTTTTTATGATTATGATGATGACAAGATTTTTTGGTGAAAATAAATCTTGGACTGAAGGATTATCTATCTTACCATTTGCTATATTTGGTGGTTTAGTATTTACAGTTCCTTATGCACTAACTGGTATATTTTTAGGAGCAGAATTTCCATCACTTATTGGGGCTTTAGTTGGACTACCAATTGTTACATTAGCAGCTAAAAAAGGTTTTTTAATTCCTAAAAACTCTTGGGATTTTGCACCAAAAGAGAAATGGCCAGTTTATTGGGTATCAAAATTTGAGATGAAATTAGATGCTATGAATACAAAAGTTGATATGTCATTAGCTAGAGCTTGGGTACCTTATGTATTAGTTGCAGCAATTTTAGTGCTTACAAGAGTTAGCTCAGAGGCAAGAGATTTTGTAAAAGCTTGGGTTATTCCATTTAAAAATATTTTAGGTGAAGGTTTAGGTTATTCTATTACTCCATTATATTTACCAGGTGGTATTTTAGTTTTTGTAGTTTTAATCACTTATTTCTTACATAAAATGGAATTTAAAGAGATGAAAGAAGCATTTAAAGAATCTTCTCAAGTTATGTTAGGTGCAGGTTTTGTACTTGTATTTACTATTCCACTTGTTAGAATTCTTATTAACTCAGGTGTAAATGCTTCAGGATTTGATTCTATGCCAGTTGCAATGGCAAACTTTGTTGCAAGTTCAGTTGGTGATATCTATCCATTATTTGCTCCTATGATTGGTGCACTTGGAGCTTTTATTGCTGGAAGTAATACTGTTTCAAATATGATGTTATCACAATTTCAATTTGGTGTTGCAAATGCACTTGGTATCTCAACTGCCTTTATGGTAGCACTTCAAGCTGTTGGAGCTGCTGCTGGAAATATGATTGCAATTCATAATGTTGTTGCAGCATCAGCTACAGTTGGGTTACTAGACCAAGAGGGAAGAACAATTATCCCTACTATTTACTATTGTTTAGTTGCAGGTATCCTTGGACTTATAGGTATGTATGTTCTTGGATTAACAGACCCACTTATAAAATAGATTAAAAAGATGGAAAACTTTTCCATCTTTTTGTCAAACTATCTATTTGTTCTAATATCTTTTCTGGTTCATTAAACCTTACACTTATTATATTTATTTGTCCATCATGCTCCAAGGCTAAAGATGGAAAACTATTTAGATGAATTTTTCTTCTAAAATCCATTTTATCTTCAAACTCTTTTATAATTTTTTCTGAATATAAATCTTTTTTAAAAACCTCTATATCCAAACCTAATTCATCTGCTAATAAAACCAAAGTATCTTCATCACTTGGATTTAAAGCTCTTTGATAATAAGCATTTTGTATAGCTTTTATCATCTGCTCTTCATAACCTTGAACTTTGGCAGCTAGTGTTGCTTGACAAGCTAAATAAGTTGAGCGTCTAGGAGTGCATTTTTCCCAAAAATCGTGATTGAATTTTGTTCCAATTACCCTTTCAATCTCATACCAAATTGATTCAATTTTTTTTCTCATCTCTTGAGGCATAGGTTCATTACTATGAGGAGCCAATCCACCTGGAATATACTCAATCTTTATATTTGAATCAAGTTTTTCTTTTAATTTTTCAAAAGTGTCAGAAAAAGCATAACACCATGAACACATAGGATCATATATATAATATAAATGATTCATTTTTTATCCTAATTTCTTTTTATAATATACTAAAATCTATAGAGAATTAACCACTTCTTAAAACTAATCCACATATTTAAGCTATATAATTTATTTACTAAAAAACGCTCTTACATAAAGCCCAAAAGTTGATGTATAACCTACTTCACTAAACTTTAAATCTTTATTTTTATCATATATAAATGTTGTAGGGAAAGCTTTGATATTAAACTCTCTTGAATAATATCCATCTTCATCATTTATAACTTTAAAATTAAGTTTTTGTTCATCTAAATAGTTTTCTATCTCTTTTTTAGTTCCAGATTGAACAGCAATAGTTATGACCTCAAAATCATCCGAAAGTTTTTGAATATTTGGTGCTTCAACTTTACAAATAGGACACCATGTAGCCCAAAAATGAACCACTAGCGGTTTATCTTTTACCAATTTATATTTACTACCATCTAAAAGAGTAAAACTATCTATATTTAATCTTTGTTTATTTAAATCAAGAGATTTATAGTAACTCAAACCATTCATAGCTATTACCAAAAAAATTATTAGTGTTACACCATCTTTTATATATTTTTTTATTTTTTCCTTCATCTCTTGCCTTGAAGTTTTCAATTAATATAATTATAGTTTTTTATTGTTGGGTTTGCGTTTAGCATAAAAAATTAAATCTAAAAATAAGCACTTTTTTCATGAGAAAAAAACCATCAAAACTATATCACCCTTTTAATAAGCTCTATTTTGATAAAATACATGCCTTATTAGAGTTATATAAAAGGTTTAATTAATGAGTGAAAACAAAGATTTTTTACGTGCAATTGTTGAAGAGGATTTAAAAAAAGGAAAATATAAAGAGATTATTACAAGATTTCCTCCTGAACCAAACGGGTTCCCACACATTGGTCACGCTAAATCTATATGCATAAATTTTGGTATCGCTAGAGATTACAATGGTTATTGTAATCTTAGAATGGATGATACAAACCCAACTACTGAAGATACAAAATATGTTGAAGCCCTAAAAGATGCAGTTAAATGGTTGGGATTTGATTGGAAAGAAAAAGTATATTATACATCTGATTATTTCCCAAAGATTTATGAATATGCTGTACAACTTGTAAAAATGGGTAAAGCTTATGTTGATAGTTTAAATGAAGAAGAGATAAGAGAATATAGAGGAACAGTAACACAAGCAGGACGTAGAAGTAAGTATGCTGAACGTTCTGTTGAAGAAAACCTTGATTTACTTGAAAAAATGAGAAAGGGTGAATTCAAAGAAGGAGAGCATATACTAAGAGCAAAAATAGATATGGGTGCAGCAAACATGAAAATGCGTGACCCACTTTTATATAGAATTAGACATGCTCACCACTTTAGAACACAAGATGAATGGTGCATCTACCCTATGTACGATTTTGCTCACTGTTTATCTGATTATATTGAAGGGGTTTCACACTCAATTTGTACTCTAGAGTTTGAAAACAATAGAGATATTTATGATTGGGTTCTAGATACACTTAAATTAGAACCACCAAGACCATACCAACACGAATTTGCAAGACTTGGTATAAACTATACAGTTATGAGTAAAAGAAAACTTCTAGAGCTTGTAAATGGAAACTATGTAAGTGGTTGGGATGACCCAAGGATGCCAACTATTGCAGGATATAAAAGAAGAGGATATACTCCTGAATCTATTTTAAACTTTTGTGATCAAATAGGTATTGCAAAAGCTAACTCTATGGTTGATGTTTCTCAGTTAGAATTTTGTATTAGAGATGATTTAAATACAAAAGTACCAAGAGTTATGTGTGTACTAGATCCAATCAAAGTTGTGATTGAAAACTACGAAGCTCCTAATGGAAAATTTGAAGAGATTGAAGCTTCATACTATCCACATGACGTACCCAAAGAGGGTTCAAGAAAGATACCTTTTTCAAATGAAATTTTTATAGAAAGAGAAGATTTTAGTGAAAACCCAGTGAAAGGTTATAACCGTCTAACACCAGACCAACCAGTTAGATTAAGACATGCTTATATCATCACTTGTAAAGAGGTGATAAAAGATGACAATGGAAACATCATCCAAATAAATGCTACATATCATCCTGACTCAAAAAGTGGGCAAGATAAAAGTGGTATCAAAGTAAAAAGTGCTATCCAATGGACTTGTGCTAAAAAAGCTAAAAAAATAGAAGTAAGACTTTATGATAGATTATATAAAAATGAAGCACCTGAAAGTTTAGAGGATTTAAACCCTAATTCACTATCTATCATCAAAGATGCATATATAGAACCAGCTGTTATTGAGGAAAAGGCTGACGAAAGATTTCAGTTTGAAAGACAAGGATATTTTTATGCTGACCCTATAGATTATACTGATGAAAATCCAGTGTTTAATAAAATCGTTGGGCTAAAAGATTCTTGGGCTAAAAAATCAAAAACAGAAGAGAATGAGACTCAAGTAAAAGTTGAAAAAAAACCTGAAGTTAAAAAAGAGGTTATTCATGGGGAAGCTCAAGCTATGAGTGATGAGCAAAAAGCCCTATTTGAAAAATATACAACTGAACTAAAATTAAATAGTGAAGTTGCAAATATCTTAGCTAGAGATGCTCAACTATCTTCATTTTATGAAGAGTGTTTAACACATCTTAATAGTCCTGTAGGATTAGCAAATATAGTAGCAAATGATGTGGCAAAAGAACTAAAAGATAAAGAGTTAAATGAACTTAAATTTAAAACTTCACAAATCGCTGAACTTGTTAACATGATTGATGAAGAGACAATTTCAAGTAAAATTGCAAAACAAGTATTTGAGCAAATGTGTGAAACAGGAGAAAAACCAAAAGCAATAGTTGAAGCTAAAGGTTTAATCCAAATAAGTAACCCAGAAGATATCTTACCAATTATTGATGAAATTATTGTAAAAAATCCAGATAATGTTGAAAAATACAAAGCTGGAAACCAAAAACTATTTGGCTTTTTTATAGGTCAAGTAATTAAAGCAACTGGTGGAAAAGCAAATCCAAAAGTTGTAAATGAACTTGTAACACAAAAATTAAACTCATAAATAAAAAGCTAGTAAATATACTGGCTTTTTTATGCTAATCAAAACTAACTATACTTACTCCAAAATAATATTGCAACTTGTAATATTTTTAACTATATATTTTTTATACTGATACAATTACATAAAAATCAAATAAACAAGGATAAAAAGTGGATGGAAAGATGATAGTAACTTATAAAATATTATGTAAAAATGATTTTAATCTAGAACTAACTTTGGAAAAACTATTTTCAAATGAAAAAGTATCAAGAATTATCAAAAGTGAATTTGCAAAAGGGATTAGAAATGTTGACATTTTAACAAAAGAAAATGGAACAAAAATCAAAATAGAGACCCAAAAAGAATTATATCAATTTGAAGTCAATAAAGATGATTTTGCAGATTTAATAACATTAGCAGAAGAAGATGCAAAACAAAGAAAACTAACTAAAAAAGAGTGTGTTGAGATAGAACTCGTAAATATTGAAACTATAGACTAAGTTCATAAAATAATAATTGTATAGTTTTTAATTTAGAATTTAATTAATTAAAAAGACAATTAATGTAAAATACAATATTATGTTATAAATTTTATTGAGAAGGTTTATTTTATCAACAAATGAGACAAGAAACTATAAAAATGGCAGCTGCTGTAGGCTTTACAGTTACTATATTAACTCTTTATTCTATTTGGAATTATTTCCATGAAAAAGATCGTTTGATTGCTCAAATAGATAAACAACTTTACTCAGCAGCTGTTGCAGTTCCTTTTGTATTGGAAGATGATTTTCATGATAGAGCAGTTTCGGCTACTTCAATAAGTAAAGAAGAGGATAATCAAAATATCAAAAACCTTACAAAACTAAACAATCAATTAGGTACAAAATTTCTTTATACAGTAGTTTTATATAAAGATAAAGAATATTATCTAACTAGTTCTAATGCTTTAGATTCTGAAATAAAAAACCATACAGAAGTTCGATATTTTACACCTTATCCAGATGCAAGTGAAACTCTAAAAAATAGTTTTAAACATTTAAGTACAGATTATGTAGCACCTAATAAAATATATAAACCATTTTATGTACCTATCTTTAGTGATAGATGGGGAACTTACCGTTCTATAGTTCTTCCTATACAAACAACAAATGGAAACCTATATGTAATAGGAGTAGATATGGATATTACATATGTAAATCATATTTTGAAACAAAACACAATTCAAACACTTCTATCATTTTTATTGTTTTTAGTTGCTATCATACCTATAATTATCGCCTATAGAAATATTATTGAAGATAAACATAAAGAGTATCAAGAGGTTTCTCAAAAATCAATTACAGACCCTCTCACTGGTATTTATAATAGATATAAATTAGACAATGAACTACAAAAATATTATGAAAACTATCAAAAAAATGGTATCTCTTTTGCTTTATTGATGTTAGACTTGGATTATTTCAAAGATATCAATGACAAATATGGACATCAAGAAGGAGACAAAGTATTAAAACGCTTTGCCCAAATTTTAAAAGAATCTACAAGACAAACAGATACTGTGGGTAGATGGGGTGGAGAAGAGTTTATAATAATCTATCCAAATAGTGATTTAGACAATGCTCTTTTACTTGCTAATAAATTGCACTTAGCACTTAAAGAGTGTAAAGATATTCAAAAATATAATTTAACAGTTAGTATTGGTTTAGGTCTTCCAAAAAAAGAGCTTACTTTAGAACAATTTATACAAAATGTAGATGAAGCACTTTATAAAGCAAAAGATTTGGGAAGAGATCAAACTGTTAAAATAGATTGATATTAAAGTCTTATTTTTTCTTTGAAAATATAATTTAAAATCTGGGTCAAATAACTACTTACAGATAAAAAATCTTCTAAGTTTCTCTTTAAAATATTACTGATTGAGAGAAACTTAGATTTCAATTTAAAACTTAAAAATCTTCCCATTCCTGTTCATTGTTAATTTTAGTAGAGAATTCTTGCTTTTTAGTTTCTGTTTTTATTTCAATTCCATCATTTAAATCTTTTGCTTTTAAGTCATATTTTCCTTCAAACTCTTTTTCATCTGCATTTGATACAACAAGTTTAGATATTTCATCAGTTTGTAAAGCTACATCATGAGTTTGTGATGCAATTAACGCATTTTGTTGTGTTTGCTGATCAAGTTGAGTTATAGCATCATTAATCTGCTCTATTCCAGTTTGTTGCTCTTTTGATGCCATTTCAACATCTGTAATAACTTCAATTGTTTTTGATATATTTTCATTCAAGCCTGTATAACCTAAAATCATCTTATCTGCAATATTTTTACCACTATTTGCTTTGGTTGTAGCATTTTCTACTAAATCCTTAATCTCTTTAGCAGCTTCTGCACTTCTAGCAGCTAGATTTCTAACCTCTTGTGCTACAACAGCAAAACCTTTTCCTGCTTCACCTGCTGTTGCAGCTTCAACTGCAGCATTTAATGAAAGAATATTTGTTTGAAAAGCTATTTGATCAATTACAGATATCGCCTCATTGATTGCTGTTACTTGTTCATTTATACTATCCATAGAAACTGTTGTTTCATTTGCTAATTTTTGACCCTCTTTTGCAGATTCAATTAATTCATTTGCATAATTAGACATTTTTACTACATTATCTGTATTGTTAGCTATATTTGAAGTAATCTCTTCTAACGCTGCTGCTGTTTCTTCTAATGCTGCTGCTGCCTCATTTGAATTTTTATTTAAAATATCTACGTTTTCTAGTAAAATATCTGAACTTTTATCAAGAGTTAAACCATTTTGTTTATTTTCAACAAGCATTTTTGTTATAGAAGATTGAAGGGTATTGATTCCATTAACTAATTTTTCAAAAACCCCATCTTTTTCATCATTTTCTTTTAAATTTAATGTTTTAATATAATTAAGATTTGAATATTCTTGTAAAACTTTATCTACTTCAAAAAATCTCTCTTTCGTTTCTTTTATCATATCATTAACATTTATTTTAAACTCTTCCAACGAAGTATTTGAAGTGCTTTTTTCTATAATTTGAGAATAACCACCATTTTTTACTCTAGCCATAACTATTTTAGCTTCTGAAATTAAATCATTATCTTCATCAATAACTTTTTTTGTTTTAGCAATATTTTCATTTATGATTTTTGCCATTTGCCCAAATTCATCTTTTGAATTTATATTTATTGCATCTATATGAGAAGATTCCCTATTAAGAAATGAAAAAAAGCTCATTAGACCTGTTTTTAAATGTTCTAAAGCTTTTATTATTGAAGAAACTATTAAACCAGCAATAGATGTTAATAATACTAAAGTAACTAAGGCAACTATAATAATAAACATCTTTAATGAATTAATATCATTGTTTGCTTCTGTACTTTGAACTCTTCTAAAATCAGTTACTAAACTATCAACTTTTCTTGCATTATGTACCATACTTTCTTCTTCTTTTGATAATTCGTATTTTCCTATGATTGAATCTTTATTGTTAGATACATATTCAACAAAATTTTTTCTATATAATTCAATTGACTCTTTTATATTATTTGTCATCTCTATATTTTTTGGATTCTTAAATTTTTGTGAAAGGTCAGTTATAATTTGCATACTTTCATAATAAACTGTTTCATGTTTTTTTAAACTTTCAATATCTTTTCTAATCATAAAGTTTTTTTCATATCTTCTCATATCATTAAATCTTCTATCTAAACGATTTAATTCATCAGCTTTTTGTAATCTGTCTATTGTTGAATTTAATTCAAATATAGTAGGTATGGAAACTACCCCTAAACTTAAGATTCCCAGTAATACAATCAAAAATATTTTTGTTTTCATTTTTAAATTATTTAAAAACATTCCTTCGTCCTTCTATTTATTTTAATTAAGTTATATTAAATTATTTTATATAATTTATTTTATATATTATTATAA
>QKDL01000045.1 GCA_003252105.1 Arcobacter sp. | reverse complement strand
CAAACATCTCCTCTTCTAGTTTTTCTCTCTCAATAGCCCAAGCCTCTTCTAGTTCTAGTTTACTTTCAAAGATATCTTGTTGTAAATCTCTTTGATAGTTATAGATTTTATCTGAAGCTTCAGTTTCATCTTTAACTTTTTTTAGAAGAGTTTTATTAAAAGTATCATTAAACTTTTTAATTTCTCTAGCTCTAAACTCTGCAATCTCTTTCTCTGTTGCACCAGCTTCTTTTGCTTTTTTAATTTGTTCTTCAAGCTGAATATTGAACTTTTCTCTCTCATTCCCTATAAGCTTTTGAACTTCTAAATTGTCTCTTAAAATTTCAGTATGACTTTTTAAACCTTCAGATACTTTTTCACTAGGAAAATTTGTCATAGTATATTGAATTCTATCAATCTCTTCAGCAGCCTTAGTTAAATCACTTAATTTCTCTTCAGCGATATTTAATTTTGCACCAGCTTCTTTTAAAGCTGTATCATCATAATCATGACCTCTTTTTTTAGCAAATTCAACTGCCATTTTAAGATTATCATATCTTTCAGTAAGTTCTTCAATCTCATCTTTTTGCTTTAAAATTGACTTATTATTTTCAATTTCAGCTAATACTAGTTGATCTTGAGATAAACCTCTAATCCTTTTTTGTAAATCTTCATAACTTTCTTCTAAAGTATCAGCTTTATCAGCATTATCTAAAAATGCATTAGATAGTAAATAAACAGCTCCTGTTGCAATTGCAAAAGGTGTTACTCTAAGTGCAGCACTCATTCCTTTAATTGCAACAGTAGATAAGTTTATTTTTCTAGTAGTTGTAGTGATTTTTTGACCTAAAAAATTAGTTCTTGTTACACTTACTCCAACTAAAGAATTATAAATTCTTATTGCACCATTCCATGTTCTATATGCTGTATATACTCCGCCAGCTGATAAAGCTAGATGAGTAATCTCTCCAGTTACATCTTTTATTACATCTATATTTTCATTTAGATTATTTAATAAATCAGTCGCATCTTGTATATACCCTTTTGAATTTTCAAAGGCATCTTTAGTCATAGCTCCAGTTAATTGATTAAAAGAGTTTGAAAGGTTTGAGACTTTTGTATCAAAATCCTCTATTGCTTGTACATCTTTTAATTTATCGAGAACCAATCCTACAACATTATCTGTCTTTTTTAAGGCTTCATTTGTAAGCCCTAGAGGTTGTAAAAATCTCCCAAGTTCTGAATTTGCCAGAACTGTACCTGTTGCTAAACCATCTACTCCAGCTAAAAGTTGTTGGAATTCAATATTCCCAGATTTAGCTGCAATAGATAGTTTTTCTACAATTTTAAATAAATCTTCATTTGATGCACCAAGTTTTCTCATAGAAGGTAACATAGTATTATATATAGCAACTGTCTGCTCTAAAACATGTGGGGTTCTTTCATTTAGCTCTTGTAATTCTGCTATAGTTTTTATAGCTTCTTTTCTAGCTAGATTATGCTTCTCTTCTAAAGTTATTAACCTTCCTGTAGTAGTTTCATTTGATGATGTAATAGTGTATAAAGTAGTAAGAGAGTTTGTAAGTTGCTCAATGGTCTTATTATATTCAAAACCTACAAAAGCAGCATCCCCTAAAGTTTCTTTTATAGCAACTAGCCCAGCAATCACTCCTGCTGTATTTCCCAATCTTCTATAAAATGTTTCCGTAGAAGTTTCGGCAGAATTCAAAGAGCTAGAGATATTATCTATCTCTTTTTTAAGCAAAGTTGCTTCTTTATATTCGGAACCAACTTTAATCTTTATTTTTATCTCTTCATTTCTCACCTTACTTCTCCATTACTTTATTATAAATACCTTTGAGAAGCTCAAAAGTATCAAATGTATCCCAATTTAGATTTTTATATTTGTTGCAAAAAAGCTCTACAACATTTAAGTCTATCCCTGACTCAAACCCTCCTTTTTTTGATAAAAAGAAGAGTCTTACTAATTGTTTTTGAGCAGGATCTCTCAAAGTAAATTTCCATACGCTTCCATTGCCATCTTTGTTAAATTTGGATTTGATATGGTTTATTACTTTATTTACTTTTTTTCAGATTCCTTAGCAGCTACATTTGAGATAGTATTTAATACTTGTGCATAAGTTAAACTTGACTTTTCAATTATAGCTCTAACCTTTTCTTTGTCATCCCCACTTATACACATATCAAACTGTTTCTCTTCAATATTTACAGCATCCTCATCAGCAGTTCCAATCTTTTCAATCTCTTCAGTGATACCTGCTTTTAGAACTCCTATCTCCTTTACAAGATCTTTTTGTTCTTTTAATAAAAGAGTTTTCTCTTTTAAAAGTGCTGTTTTCTCTTTGTCATTTGCATTTTTTAATGCTTCATCAAGAGTTCTTAAACTTTCATTGTTTATATTAAAAAGCTCTTTTTTAAATCTCGAATCAACTTTTAATTTATCACTTTTTTTGAACTTTTCAGTAGATTTTTTATATAACTCATTTATCTCTTCAAGTTGTGTTGAATTTAAAGGAGCAAAAAAAACTGTAAATTCTTTGCTATCAATAGGAAACTTTACTTCATATCTAGTTTGTAACATTTACTATCCTTATGCTAATGGGATTGTATGCTCTTCATATAAAAGACCATTTGAATCTTTTAAAACAACACCTTCGAAAGATAGAGCAGTAAAATCATTACCGATAAGCTCTCTATCACCTGTAGGCATTACAACAACATCATTACAAATTGTTATAGGCTGCTCATCACCATCTGCATCACCCACAAATCTTATTGATCCTTTTTTAATTGGATCAGTACCAGCTGATATTTTTGGAATCACAATTTGAGCAGTTGCAGTAGAACCATCTGGAAGTTCATCACCAATCTCATAAGTGATATCTTCAGAAGTTCCAAGCATATAAAGTTCAAGATTCTCTTTTGAATGGATATTTGTATCAAACTTGATAGTTGCACTTACAGCTGTAGCAACAACTGCAACAACTTTGTTTAAAACAGATGATTTATCATGTGCTTCTTTTTTTTCAACAGTTGTATTTATACTTCCACCTTGAGTCTCACCAATCTCAACCCAATCAGTACCTCCAAGAGGTTTCCAATAAAACTTACCAGCCCCGATTACTCTATTACCTTGTCTCATTTGTTATCTCCTGTGTTTGATTTTGGTTTTGAAGGTGTTGCATCATCTTTTAAGATTACAAGCAAACTTTTTGCTTCTAAAGCTTTAGCAGTTATCTCTTCCATCTCTCCAGTCTCTCCAGCTGGAATACTCTTCTTACAATTTTCTGATTTTTTTAAAGGTTGTTTTAAAGCCTTAACTTTTACCCATTTTTTATCTGACATTTTTTTATCTCCTTATTTATTTGCTAAATATCCCAAAATCTTTTCATTTTGGTTTTTGATTTCACCTAGAGTTGTATCTATATGATTCATTTGGTTTTGATATAGCTCTTTAGAAACGAAAGTATTTCTAGCCTCTCCCCATGTAACTAAATCTTTCTCTTTTATGTTTTCAATCTCTTTTGTGTTTTTTTTAGTCATATAAGTATTAACTGCAAACATTCCACTGATTGTTACAAGAGCAGTTATTAGCTGCCACAAAGAGATTACTAAAGATACTTCCATTTCTAAACCTTTAAAACCAACATTTTATATATATCATTCGTTCGTTTTTTGTTCGACCGATACTGTATTTACAACTTGCTTTTTTTCAGACTCTTTTACTACAGTGTAAGTTTCCTTAACCGCACCACCAACTGTCTTAACAGCACTATTTGCAGCTTTTAACTTTAAAGCTGTTTCCTCATCAACAACACCTGCTTCAATAGCAGTTTTACCAATAGCTTCAGCAATCGTGTGAGCAGCTTCAGCTTTGTTCCAACTGTTCTCAACTTTCTCTTGATCTTCAGCATCACAACCACTTAACATAAAACAAGCTGCTAAACCAGCAGCAAACATTAAAACTAATTTTTTCATCTAAACTCTCCTTTAAAAGATATATATTTTTCATCTGAAACAATCTTATTGCCATTATCAGCAAAAGAATTATCTCCAGCTTTTACAACAGCTACAAAATATTTAGTTCCTCTTAAAAGTCTAGGTACAACTAAAAGACTATCTTTTGAATACCAACTCTTATCAAGAGCTGCATTTAAAATTACTGCTGTCATGTTATAAAGAAACATTACATCAGCAAAAATCTTATCAAGCCAAGTTTTCCCATACTTATACATCCAATCATGTGGACAACAACACTCTTTAGAGATATCAAGACCATAAATAGTGTTAGGAACTAACTTACCACTAAGATCAAGTTCACTTCCACAACCATTACAATCCTCTTTAATAGCTTTCTCTCTATTTTCCCACCACTCTTTAGGTGCGTACAAAGGTAATTTCATCTTTTTCCCTAATCTGTTAAATCTGCAATAGATACTTTTACTTCATAAGCTAAAAGCTCACCAATTTTTACTACTTTAGAACTTGATTCAAGTCTCCTAGCGTTTGAAATCTCATATTCATAAATATCATTCAAAACTTTTTCTAGTATTGCTTCTATTGAATCATCACTCCCAGATAAACTAAATCCAGCAATAGTAATTGTAAAGTTATAGTTTGTGTAAAGAGGATGATCATTTACAGATGTCCCATTTAAGTGGATATAATTACCCTTACTATTTATAGAACCTTCAATATCAATCAACCCAACTGATATAAGACTTTTTATCTTTTCTTTTGCATTTGCTATTGCCATTGATTTTTCCTTTGCCCCACTTTTATAAATTGAGCTGGAGTAACATCTCCATAATCATCTTGAACTGTAGATGCACTCTTTACACTTTTTAAAGCCTCTTTATAAAGCTCTAAATCTTCATCATCTACACCATTTTTCTTAATCATAAGCATTAATCTAAAGTTAGCGATATCTAACCTCACAGTATCACCTACATCTTTATTCCCAACTATCTCATCAGCTTCAACTAAAGCAGCTGCTAAAAGTTCAGGAGTAACTTCAGCAGGATTAGATAACCCTGCCTTAGCTCTACTTTCTAATCTATCGATTAGCTCCATTGCACTTCTCTTACTGCATAAGGTCTAGTGTTTACAGGAATAGCAATTGATTCTGATATTAATTCAACTCCAGAACCATCATCTTTAGATTTAACTTTTGTAAAGTACTCTTGAGGTTCACCAGCCAAAGCATCTTCATGTTCTGCATAAGTGTAAAACTCTTGGAATGCATCAGTTCCAATTGGCACTAAAATACCTTTTCCATTTTCAAAGAATTTTCTAGTGTTTCCAAATTTATCTGGATAAGCATTTGTGATAGGTTTTACAATTGTTCCATCAAAATCAATACAAGTTCTACCATCAACCTTTGTTTTTTTAACAGAACCATTAGTTCCAGTAAGTTTATTTGCAACTGCATAATCCCAGATACCATTGTATGCAACTCTGTCACACATCATTTCATACTCAGGTACATAACCAAATTCACTTACAAGATCATCCTCATACTCTTCAAATTTTGAAGCTGGGTTGATTGCTGAACTTAAACTAAATGCAGCATGATCATCTGGTTTAAATTTAAACAACTCTTTACCTGCACCATCTCTAACAATTCCAGCCATAGCACCAAGTCTCATATACTCTTTAGTAGCAGTAAATTTGTTTTTAGTTAAACCAGCTTTTTGTCCAATAATTTTTGCAAATGCAATCTTTTGTTTTTCAGGATCATCAAAACTCATTAAGTGTTTGATATCCACTACAGAGATATTTTTAGTATCTGCAAATCTTGCTAACTCAACAGCTAACTTATGAATTGACTCATCAACATTTGAAGGTCTAGGACCACCACTTGGAATTGCTTCCATGATAATAGTATCACCCCTCATAATTGGAATAGAAAGATTCTCAGAGTATTTACCCTCTCTATCTGTAAAAAACTTATTACCAAAATATTCATTTGGTGTAACAATTTGATTCATCATCTCACACGATTCGATGATACCCCACTCTGCAAGTAAAGCTAATAATAATTCTTTCATCTATCTATCCTTATCTCATTAAAATATTTGGAAAACCAGCAACTCTTGTTGACTCATTAAAATCATTCATACTGTGAGCTGATATTTCACAATCAATGGCAACTGCACATTTAAAACTTTCATCACTCTCTCCAGCTTCTCTTTCAAAAGTAATCATTGCAGCACCATTTACTACATAAGCTTCACCCTCAGTCCATTTATTAGAATCAAAAGCTTCAGCATTCTCAACAGCAGTTGAACAAGTTTGAATTAATCCACCCTCAACTACTTTTGCTCCTACAGCATAAACAGCAGTTTCATCATATTCTTTTAAAAATGCTGGTGTAAAAGTAACTCCACCATCTGTACTTACTAAAGGTTCAGCTGGTTTAACTTTAGTTCCAGCAGGAACTGTTACAGTTGCAGAAACTGATTTGTTAATATTTAGAAAAATATCATCTTGAGTTTTGCCTCTCGTATTTAATGTATTGTATACGTCATTTTTTTGCATGATTTATCTCCTTTATTTTCTTGATCCAGCTTTTGCAGCTATCTCAACAGTATTTGTTTTATTTTGCTCTTTTGCTTTGATGTTAAGTCCCAACTCTTTTGCAAGGGAACTTCCTGCATTGTTTTGGATATAACTATCAAGTTGCTCATCATTTAATGTCTTACAAAACTCTCTATCCTTAGGTAAGATTTTGTTTTGTTCTACGGCTAGATCAATTTTGTATGATCTATTAAGCTCTTTTTGCTTTTTAAGTTCATCTTGAGTTTTTTTATGGTTCTCTTCAGCTTCAGTTAATTTAGTGTTAGTTTCTTCTAACTCTTTTGCAGTAGCTTCAGCAGTATCTACTGCTTGATTTT
This sequence comes from Arcobacter sp., assembly GCA_003252105.1. Taxonomy (GTDB): domain Bacteria; phylum Campylobacterota; class Campylobacteria; order Campylobacterales; family Arcobacteraceae; genus Halarcobacter. The sequence continues at coordinate 13,473 of QKDL01000045.1, read as the reverse complement.
TTTCAATTTCTAAGTTTTCAATTTTAGAATTTAACTCTTTGACAATTTCATTATCTTTAGCATTTAAAGCTTTGTTTACTAAGTTTGGAGTATTTACTAAACCAACACTATCCAAAGATAATACTGATCTATCTTCTTTATTTCTATCCATAATAAAAGCTGGACTAACATATCTGTAAAACTTACCATCTACAAGCTCAGTTCCCAATCCATTTAGTTCAAGCAAACCATAGATTCCATCAGCTCTAAGCTCTAAAGTATCAAAACCAATCCACCCAGCAGCTTTTCCACCATAAAGTGAATCCCATCCATGATTTACCTCAAATACTAAATCAACCCCATTTTCTTTAGTATTTGCAATAACTGCTTCACCATCAATCTTAAATACCCTTCCATCAAACCCTACAACATCACCTACAGGAGAAATAAGAACTTTCTCACCTTGTTTAAAGTTTAGTTCCACAAGATTTTGAAGGCGAGCACTGTTTTCTTTTGAGTTAAACTCAATATAGTGTCCACCAACTACAGCTACTGCAGTTGATATACTTGCTAGTCCTTTCTTCATTTTACTTCCTTAAATTTCAATGGAAGCATTATGGCACACCTAAAAAACGCCATTTATTAACAATTTTAGGAAAATAGGTACAAAAAATATTGCAAACTTTGTTGATAAATTCAAATCTCAATTAGTTTTATAATTTAAACAAAAAAGGCATTTTAAAAATGACAAAACAAAAAAGCAATAAAGCAGTTATAAAAAAGTTATATATAGACAAAGGATTAGGTGATAGTGAGATTGCAACAAGACTTAATATCTCAAGAGGGACAGTAAGCTATCATAAAAAGAAAGATAAAGAAGCTGGTATTGATTGGGATGAGATTAGAGCATCAAAAAAATATAACAACCTAACTTCCTCTGAAAACTTTGAAAAAGACCAACAACAATTTTTAACTACTTTATTTAATGCCTTTGAAAAAGAAAAAGAAAATATAGAAAAGATTGAAGACCCAGCTGAAAGACTTACAAAACTAAATGCCTTTGCAAATAACTATTATAAATTAAAAAGACCTAGTGTAAATGACTGTAAAGGTGTAGCTGATAAAGCTTCAAGATTAGCCCTTGAAACAATCATAGATTTTAGTGAACAACACAATAAAAATGATGTGATTGATTTTTTATCAGACTACTTTGAAGATATTGTTGCTCAAACTGTAGAAAAAGTGAAAAAACACAAATGACCTATACTTTAAAAATAAAGCCTTTTTATATGCAAAACGATAAATCATACGACAAAAACAAAATAAACGTTTTTAAACAGGTTTTAAACACCTTTATAAAAGGATTTTAAATTGACTTTAGAATATGAAGAACTAAAAAAGAGATTATCCAATCTTCAAGCACAAAATGACTCAGGAAAAAATCAAAGAAGAAAAAGAGCTTTAAGTGATTTTAGATTTTTTGTTGAGAACTATTTACCTCACTATTTAGATGAAAATAAAAAAGAGACCTCAAGATTTAGAAAAACTTTTTACAAAGAAGCAGATGCTATTGCTAAAAAAAATAAGATAAATCTCTACTTTGCATATAGAGGTTCAGCAAAAACAACTATTGGCTCACGTGCTATGTGTCTATGGAGAAGTATTAAAAAAGCTCATAAGTATCCTATTCATGTTTCAGATGGTGCTGAATTAGCAACAGAAAACCTAGAAGCTATAAAGTTAGAGTTTGAAGAGAACAAAAGATTAAAAGCAGACTTTGCCATTAGTAAAGGTTGGGTTTGGAAAGATAAAGTTTATATTGTAAATATTGAAGATCATTATATCAAGTACCAAGCCTTTGGTTCAGGAACTAGAATCAGAGGTAAAAACTTTATGGGTACAAGACCAGATGATATTTATTGCGATGATTTGGAAAATGATGTAAATATAGAAAACCCTGACCAAAGAACAAAACTTTATAAATGGATTACAAAAGTTTTATTCAAACTACCAAATAGAAATAAGCCTTATAATATCTGGTTTTTTGGTACGGTACTACACTTTGATTCTCCTCTTATGAGACTAAGTCAAAGAGTAGATGTAAGAACCCATATATATGCAGGAATTATCTCGTTTCCTAAAAAGATAGATTTATGGGAAAAACTCTATGGTATAGCCAAAGCAGATGGCGATTTAGATAATGCCTATGATTTTTATTTAGAAAACAAAGAAGAATTACACGAAGGTTTATTAACAGATGATTCCAGCTGGTTAGTTCATCAAGAAGATATGGATTACCCTGTTATCTTTTCACTTATGCTAGATTACTTTGAAGATCCAAAAGCATTTGGGGAAGAGATACAAATGGATTCAACTGATATTGCAGGTCAAATCTTTAAACCTCAATATTGGCAGCACCTTCCATCTGATTTAGTTTATTACATGGGTGTTGACTCAGCTTTAGGAAAAAGTAAAGGTGACTTTGCAGCTATTTGTATCTTAGGATATTCTCCATCTGTTAGAAAATATTTTATTGTAGATGGATTTATAGCTAAGATTCATCCAGATGAAGTTGCACAAAGAATGTTTGATTATGCTGAAACTTATTACTTGCAAAATATCGGATTTGAAACAGTACAGTTCCAAGAGTATTACAAAGATACAGTTCAAGATGAAGCAATAGATCAAGGAATACATTTCCCTGTAACACCACTTACAAATACTGAAGCTGGAAAAGCTTTAAGAATAGAATCAATAGCACCACCTATAAACAATGGAACTATTTTATTAAATCCAAATATGAGAGCCTTTAACGAACAATTTACAAGATATCCAAAAGGGCATGACGATGCACCAGATGCAACAGAGATGTCTTACAGAGTAGCAAGATTCAAAACTGCAAACTTCAAAGAGGTACAAGCTGTACAAAAGGCTATGAAAAACAAATTCAATTATTTAAAAAAGAGGTATTAAAAAATGTTAGGAAAAATCACAAATGCTATAAAAAGCATGAGAACAACACTAAAAGAGAAAATAGTTATTAAAGGAGCTGGATTTAGTTCTAAAGCTACAATTTACAATGATGTAAATATATCACTTATAAAACATATCCTAAACACTCAAAACTTCACGCAAACTATGAAGCTTTACAGAACTATGCTAAAAAGAGATTGGCAAATAAGTGGAGATTTACAAGAAAGAAAGATAAGAATATTAGCTTCAAACTATGAGATTAAAGGTGGAGATAAAAAAGCCCTTGACTTGATAAACAGCTATTTTCAAGATATCAAAGTAACTTCACTTCTAAGTGATATTAACTCAGGGATTGATTTTGGATATTCTATTATAGATTTAATCTGGGAATCAAAGAGTATAAATGGCAGCACTTACTTTTTACCTACAAAATTTAACTTTATAAATCAAGTGCTTATCCAAAAAGATGACAAAGAAGGAATATTTATCCAAGATGATAAGCTTACAAAACACTTTCTAACAAAAAACCCATATAAGCTTCTTTTTCATACTCATAAACTAGATGCAGGAGATATCTTAGATTATTCAACACTATCAAAACTTATTTGGATATTTGCTATCAAACATTTTATTGTAGGTCAAAGTATGAACTACTGTGAGATACTTGGAGTACCGCCTATAGTTGTAAACTCAACAGCAACAGACAAAGATACTATCTTACAAATGTTTGAACAGGTCTTAGAACTTAGATCAGGAAGTGCTGGAGTATTTGGAAAAGAAGATAAGGTTTCATTAGTTGAGGGTAAAGCAAATGGCGATATGTTTATGAAGTTTATCAAATACGCTGATAATGCTATCTCTCATGTTATATTAGGTGGAACTATGTCAAGCTCTGATAGTAGCTCAGGAAGTTATGCAAGAGATAAAACTCACAATGAGATAAAAGAAGCCTATCATAAAGCAGATATGAATCTTATATCTGAAACAGTAAATGATCTAATCAAAAAAATATGTGACCTTAACTTTTCAGACCTTAAAAAATATCCAAAGTTTTATCTTCAAGATATCTCTTCAAACACCTCAAGTTCTAAAGAAGAAAATAAAAGAACCACTAACATTTCATTAGCAAAACATAAAGAATACAACGCTAAAAAACCATTAGATCATATTGATGTACAGTTAAACAACTTAGATACAAAAGATATTGAAGAGGAAACTTTAAAAGAGATTGAGCAGATTATAGCTGAAGCTGACAGTTACCAAGAAGCTATTACTATCTTAGCTGAGCAATATGATAATATCCCTCTAGAAGAGCTAAACTCAACCATTAGTAAATATATAGCAAATGCAACAATACAAGGCAATATAGATGAATGACCCAATTGTAAGATTAGGAAATAATACTTTAAAAAGAAATACATTGCTTCTTTTATCAAAACAAGAACCTTTAGGCAAAGGGTTTTTAGATAGAAATAAAAAAAATCACATAGATAAAAGAACTGCAAAATTAGTTAAAGGTAAAAAATGAGTGCCCCAATAAAGCTTGACTTTAAAAAAGCTCCAGATAAAAACATAGCTTTTTTACAAGAAAAAGGTCTTAGCCTATCTTTTGATTATAAAGACCTACAAAAAGAGGCTCACCAAAAAGCTTTTACAGTAGCTAAGATAATGCAGCTTGATGTTTTAGCAGATATCCAAGACTCACTTCTTAAAGCTATGAAAGAGGGAACAAGCTTTAAAAAATGGAAAAAAGAGATAAAACCGACCTTGCAAAAAAAAGGTTGGTATGGAGAGAAAGAGGTTTTAAATCCTGATACAGGTGAAGTTAAAACCACATATATAGGTTCAAGAAGATTAAGAACTATATTTGAGACAAACATGAGAACAGCTCATGCAGTAGGACGAGCTAACAATATCTATAACAGTACAAATGAATATATACAATACTCAGCCATCCTAGATAGTAGAACTAGGCCAGACCATGCAAGTTTAAATGGTATAGTAAAACATAGAAACGATATCTTTTGGGAAAAGCACTTTCCACCAAATGGCTGGGGCTGTAGATGTTATGTAAAATCTTTATCAAAAAAAGACCTTGAGAGATTAGGTTTAAAAGTAGATACAAAAACTTATAACTTTGCAGATAGTGACTTTTTATATGATCTAAGATTTTTAGATAAAGAGGCTTTAGAAAATACTTACTATAACAAAGCAATCAATCTTGCCAAGAACTGCAAAGAAACAAATGCAAAAGACACTAGCTGTAGCTCTAGTAAAAAAATAGTTAAAAATGCTATTGAATATATATTTTCTATAGATAAAAAAGATGATTTTAAAAACTACATTGACAAAATCAAAGAGGATAAAACCTACTATAAAAATATTATAACAGCTGGAGCTATAGACTATGCAGTATTTGAGTTTTTAAAAGATAAAGGTATAGAACCACAAAAGGCTCATATACACATGAGAAAAAAAGATTTAACACATATGTTAAGGGATACTAAAAAATCACCTCTAAGCCTAGAAGAGATAAAAGAGATTCCAAACTTTTTACAAAAGCCTGATCAAATACTTTATGACAATAATGATCCAGCAGTTTTATATATCTATAACCAAGATGATAAAGTAAATAAAATAGTTGTAAGAGTAAATTATACTTATAAAAAAGATACATACAATCTTATAACAACAGCTACAAAAGTAAATGAAATAGATATAAAAAAAGATTTAGATAGTGGAAACTATGAAAAGATTAAATAAGGCAGATGGTAGGCTTTGCAACCATACGACACGATGACAAGAGTCATCCGCTCTACTACTGAGACTTACATCTGCCCTTTTAAGGAATTATAACATGAATACTACAAATATTCAAGAGGTAGGAAACTTTTTAGAAAGTATAATTGATAGAACAAATAACATGAAACCTATAATGCATACTATTGGAGAAAAGGTTACATCTAAAAGTATGGAGGCATTTGAAAAAGAAAGAGACCCTATAAGTGGAATACCTTGGTCTCCTGTTAGTTCTGATACAACTCTAACTCAAGCTGGAGGCAAAAAAAGAGCTAAAACAAAAAAAGGTAAGCAAAGAGTAGCAGATAAAAGAATACTTAGAGATACAGGGGATTTACAAAGTTCTATTGATTATACAGCTACAAAAGATAGTACAGAGATTGTAGCAGCTAAAGAGTATGCAGCAACTCACTTCTTTGGAGATGATAAAAGAAATATAAAACAAAGAAGATATATGCCATTTACAGATGAGTTGGATTTAGATACTAAAACAACAAATGAGATTTTAGAAGATATAGGGAATTTTATAATAGATGATTAAAAAAGCTTTGCTTGTTTAGGTTTTGAGTCTCTTATGATTCTATAGATAGTATTCATGCTTACATTGTATTTTGTAGCTAGAGCTGCGTGATTGTATCCATTAAACTCAGCTATCACCTTCTTTTCATAATTAGGCATAACTTTAGGGATGTATATAGAAAAACCTCCAAACTTTTTATATAACTGCTCCAATGGAGTACCACTATTTACCTCTTTAGCTATATCTTCAATAGTAAACATCAATCCCCCTTTATATAAATTTTCTTGAAATTATAACAGATTAGTTTACATATTGCAAGATATAGTATAAATAGTATTGCTATTAAATGTTTATTTTATATTTTATTGCATATTGTTATTAAAGTTTTTCCAAACATTCACAGATCTCATCAATAGTAGAACCTGCTATATAATGATCTATGGAAAGCTTATATATTTCTCTAAGACTTTTATGCTCATAATTAGTTTTAGGAGGATTTAAACACTCTTTTTTAGTAGGTATAGAAAGCTTTACTTTTTTAGTAGTTGGTACTTTTAGATATCCTGCTAATAAATAATCTAAATCAACAGTTTGTCCTTGAACTTCCCCATTTATAAGATAATTAACCTTTACATCCATAATATATCCTTTTGTTAATTCTATCTCATATATTCTAAAGCCAAAATAATACTTTGAGCTTCATCTATTTTAAAATCATCTATCCTAGAAGCTTCATATCCAGCTATTTTACAAGCTAGTTTCATCAAAGCCTCTTCACTTTCATCTCTAGCTTTTTCCTTCCATAAAACTCTTATTTTCCTTTTTTGTGCATCAGTTATTAAAGTTACTCTATCTTTATCACGTTTTAGCATAGGAATATCACTAACATTTCTTTTACAAAAATCTAACAAAAGTTTTAACCGATCTATTGATAACTTCTTTGTACTATCAACTCCAAACCTAGAGTTCATAAACTCCCGTCTCTCTTCATCATCATTAAATACATTGCCTTTGTTTATCTGTATTAGTTTGATAAGCTGCTTTTTATATTCTGCTTGTGTCATTCAATTATCCCCCCTTTAATTAACTATTTTTTTTATATAAAATCCCAAATAAACAAGGAGACCATATGAACTTTAAAGATTTAAAAAAATTAGTTTTACTACTCATTGAGCTATTGAAGTTGTACAATGATTAATTCTATGTAACCCTTACAACTCTTACAACTCCCAACCTTTAGGGCTTTATTTATGGTTGTTGTAGTGGTTGTAGTGGTTTCAAGTGATTAATTGATAAGTGATAGGTCTACCTCTTTTCTCTTGGTTTTTAGTCCAAAACTTATCCACATATTTTTCAAGTGTATCACGTGCAGTTTTATCTGTTTTTTCGTGTCCAGTAGCTTTTAATAATTCTGTTTGACTTATTCCCTCTTTTGAATCCTTAAGAGCTGATTTTGCTTTTCTTACAAACTCTTCCTCATAAGTAGACATAGTAGAATATACTTCATCTAGTTTTTGAAGTATCAGTGATTTTGTATTGACAGACAAACCAATATCTTTTACTAAACTCCTTGCATGGGTTACAGTGAGCATAAAATGAAGATTGTTTTCATCTCTAGCTTTTTGAGTAAGCTCATATACATTATCAGGAGAGTTTATAAATACTTGAACCCCTGATATAGTAGAACCAGATTTTGTAGCATGATGCATGATGATTACAGTAGCTCCTGCATCTCTCATCTTCATAACTATCTTCATAAACTCTTCAGATTGACTCTTACTATCTGTATCCACATAATCCTTTGTAGTCTCAAGGAAAAATACTATCCCCTCAAAGTTTCCTACTGTAGCCTCTTTAGATATCTCTCTTAAATGTTCCATTGGTGTACATCTAAGCTTCGAATTACTAACATATTCAATTTTTGGATGAGTTATAAGTGTTTGATTTACAGCTCTATCTTTTAAAGTATTTAAAGAATTATCCATATCAAGATAGATTACTTCTTTTACAGATTCATGTTTTGCAATAAGAGTAGCCAATCCATAACCAAGCCAAGTCTTACCCTGTTTAGGTGGAGAATAAATCAATGTAACAGAATTAGAATATAAAAAATCTTCTATAAATGCTACATTTTCATCCATGTTAAAATCATCAGGAGATAAAACAACCCCTTTTAAAAAATTAAAACTCATTTACTTACTCCTCCATAAGTAGCTTTAGTTTCATATAAACTATTATCTAACCACTGTTTTAAATTCTGTGCCTTTTCAGGCTCTTTTTTCTCTAATATCTCTATCATCTCATCAAAGGGATGTTTACTCTTAAGCTGAACAAATAAGACCTTTAAAAGCCATTTATTTAGCTTATCTTTATCCTCTGTTGTAACTTGCTTTAAGAAGTAGTCATAAAACTGCTGAAATTCATTAAAATGCCTTACATGAACCACCATTTTTTGATAAGCTTCATCCATTTTATTGTCACCTGTTTGTGGGGTTAACATTTTATTCCTTTTATAATTTTCAAATAAATACAATATCTTTATCAATATCACATCTTAACCATCTCTTAATATGCTTTCCAGAGATAGGTTTATCAAGTCTAAATTCTAAATCATGGGTATAATCAATATAGAAACTAAAATGCTTTAATCTTCGATATATTTCTTTATGTTTTTTCCACCAATAACCATACCTCGCACCATATTTAACTATTTCATGTTTTCTTTTATATACATTAAATTCAAATTTATTCATTCATCCACCCTCCACAGTTCCACAAACTTTACACTTATGCACAGCACCTGCATAGTAACTTTCTAACTCAAAATCATGTTTGCAAAGATTTTGCAATCTCTTTTTATGCCTTTCTATTCTCTCAAGCTTTTTTTTATGCTCTTCTATCCCTTTATTGGCATCTTTTTTCATATGCTCTAGCATTATTAAAGCTCTTTGTATTCTTTCCATTAAAGCACCTCTCTTAAACATCTTTGACACCACCACTTGCCATATAGTTTAGTCTTGCCTTCTTTTCCACATTCACATTGTCTATCAAGCTTTTTATATCTTTCAATATTTTTTGCCTCTCTTCTATCAACTCGTTCACAATTATCAGCTATGTATCTATCCATCGCTTCTATATCTTCTTTTGTTGTATCTTCAAACATCATTTACCTTTTCAAATAATCTCAATAAAGCAGCTAAACAGCTGCTCTATGAAACCACTTTATCTATACAAAAACCAGAATCATCAAGTAGCTTTTCATCAAATTTATATTTATCACAATCTATATCTATATATTCGATACCTAGTTTTTGATTTGGCTTTGTTACAATTTTATTATCAAAAGAACATCTTGCAATAGTGGGTTCATCAATACCAACATCATCAAATGAAGTATGAATGCAGGTACCACAATCTTTATAAACCTCAATTACTACTTTATGTGTTTTCATCTAACTTGCCTTCTCACAACAAATCTCATCAAGTAAGCTTTCTTTAGTATCTTTTGATAAAGTTTGAGTATAGTTCCTACCTTTTTCAAAAGCAGCTCTACCAAACTCAAGTAACTCTTCTCTAGTCAAAGTATAAGTTTCATTTTGTGTAGTTGATCCTGGAACAATATCTTTTTTAACCTCTTTTGGTACCACTTTTTTTTGTTCTACTTTTTCAGTTTTTTTAATTACTTTTTTTGGTCTACTTTTAGTTTGATTCTGTTGCCTCTTCTTTTGATTTTCTTTTTTACAATCTTTACACCAAGCCTCATGTCCTCTTTCACTTTTATTTTTATAAAAATCTACAACACTCTTTTCCTTATTACATTTTGTACATACAAAAGTATTTTTATTCTCCATATTTGCCTCTCCCCATATCTCATTTAATTTTTCATTAACTGCTTTTGAATCCCTCTTCCTTCTTTTTTCAGGAAAACCATATTCGATATTACTTTCATTTCTTGGTATTACTGGTCTACTATGCTCAAGAGTTTTTTTCCAATCTTCAAAAAGTGCAGGAGTTCTACCTGCTGCATATTCTGAAACTTTATAATCTTGATACATCTGATTTTCAAGACCTTTTAACATCGCACCTTTTGGTATATCACCACCCATTCAATCTCCTTTCAAATAATCTCAATAGAGCCTACTTAGATAAGTAGGACTCTCAAAAACTATTTTTTTTCTTTATATACTCCTCTCCATCAAAGAAATAAAAATGCTTCTTACACTTTCGACAGATACTTATATTTAGCTCTACATCAGATTGATCTAAATAATCTGCATCTTCATCTGTTAAATCTTCTTTAACCCCATTTTCATAAGGTTCACTATCAGGTTGTAACATTAAAAGAATACTGTCTGCTGTAATAAACTTATCACTTCCACAATCGCAGTATTTGTTCATAAAGTCTCCTCATTGTTCATTTTTCACTATTCATTATTCATTAGCTCTAAAGCCACCACCTTATTAAATTAATCGTTACCATGTTTATTGTCCTTTCATGATTTTAAAAATACTGCCTCGAAAGTGATAATCCCATGTTCAAAACCTTTTTTTAGTTTTACCTTTGTTCCAGTCTCCATATTAGCTCCCTTCTACATAATCCTGACTATCTAACCAATCAACTGCATCATTCAAAACCTTATCAATATCAGTTCCTGTAAAATCTTTGTCTCCATCTAAGACAAGTCGATATTGACCTTTCTTAAACTGCAAATCAAAATTCTTACAATCAGCCTCAAGAATCTTTAATAGTTGTTCGAGCATTGCTACCCCCTGCATAGTCTTGAAAACCTTCAGATATTCCATCTTGAATCATCTCTTGAGTCAAACTAACATCAGCATTCAAGTAATACTCTTGTCTTAAAACTCTTTTGATATTAGCTCCACATCCATCACAATAAGGATCATCTAAGGGATGTGGTTCACGCAAATCTTCAGAACCACAATAAGGACAAAAGTTAGGCATCATCAAATCAGAAGCCTCTTTTTTATTTGAATCCATTATTTCAACTTCAGGAAGCTCATCATACTTTTGAGCCTTATTTATAGCCTCTTGAACTGCACCATCTTGAAAATGTAGACTCAAAACTTTTCCAGTTACAGTTATATCCTTACCACTATCTGCATCCATAAACTGACCACTACCAAGCTTTTCTACTCTTAAAATTAATTCCATACTAACCCCACAAACTCATCTAAAGGTTCAAGATTAATACATTTTTGAACATATCTTTTTATATCAATACCTGGGCAATGTGGTTTTTCTTTACTCAAATCCGCATGTGCGTAAATCTTGTCTGGTATAAGCCCATGATGTTCTATAAGATAAAGGATTACTCTACGACCAGCTTCTAGCTGACTTATAGTAAATGTTCCACTTTTTCCAATCCAACATACAGCTTCTAGGTCATTAAAACCTCTTTGTGCTGCTGCTTCTTTATCAATGTCTCGTCCCCATTCAATAGCACCATCCATAAAAGACATATAAGTATCATTTTCAACTTGTCCATTACAAATAACCATTGTATAGCCTATATCCGACCATCCTCTTTCATTTACGTGCCACCCTTTAATAAGAGTGGCACTACCAAAACTGCTATCGCTACAATGAAACACTAATCCTTTTATTTTTTTACCCATTTGTCATCTCCTCCAAATCTTTTACTTTATTTTTTAAAATAGTTATAAACTCATCAGGAGTTAAACCTTTATCAAATTCTTCTCTGTTTTTACTCATCTCAAGCTCCAGCGATATTTAAAGGAACAATATTCCATGCATCTTCAATACTTTTTCTAGTGTAAAATCTAATATAAGATTTACTAGAAACAATCTCCGTTGCATCATCAATAATCTTCATAGCTTCTATCCATTTAGGATGATCTATGTCGTAAGTCTTAAGCTGTAAAATCTTTTTAGGACTAACATCCCCTTTCTTATCCACATCAAAAGCCTTTGTAATTAAAGTTTTGATTGCAGCTGGACTATGCTTTGTCAACTCATGTAAACATTCATCAAGTTTTGCTTTTGCAATTTGAAGTTTTTCATCAAAAGCAATTCTATCAGCTACACTTATCTCTACCTTTGCAGTTCCTGAATAATTTTCTAAAGAAATATTCCCTTTTTTAGACCGCTCTTTAGCGTCTATCTTGTACTCTTCCAAAAGTTTTTGAAAATACTCTTCAACTCTCTGCATAGATGTTTGTCTAAAAGAGAAAATAGTCTCACTAACTGCACCTGCACTTTGAATTAAATCTTCAACCAAACTATCTTTTAATTTATCTGAAGCTGGAACATTGTTTTGATGCACCGTTTCACCTTTTTTGTTAATCCAAAAGTTTCCTTCTTTATTTGCCATATAATCTCCTTGTAATAAATTTTGAGTACTCAATAAAGCAGCTTTAAAATAAGCTGCTCTATGAATGCTCTTTAGTAAAACTTCCTAAATATTTAGCATTTGGTTTCATAACTTCATCATCAAAAACTTTCAACCTATGTTGTTCTATAACTTCCAGTTCTAATTGCTTTGCCATATCCTTACAGAATCTTTTAGCTTCCTCTTTTGTCAAATAAACATACTGACCACCTTTTAAGATAGTAAATCCAGCTACATCACCATCCTCTTGCCCTTTATCTACTGCCATAATTGCCTTACTCATCCTCTCAACCTTTCATCAAATTCATATTTTGTATCATCACCCCTTTTCACAACCCACCTTGCAAACTCATTTAAAGCAACACCTAAAACCATAAAAACCATTGCTGCAATCACAACAAAAAAACTATCTAAATACATCCTAACTCCTTTACTCAATCATTTGTACGATTTCTCTAAATATCTCTTCATTGTCCATTTGAACACCATTGTTATCAACTAAATCTTTCATCTCATTTAAAACTTCTACACAAAGTCCCAATTGACCTTTAAAATGTTGTTTTAAGATATCTGTAAAAAGTTGTGTATTTTCAAACTCATATGAAGTTACAAGTGTTAGAAGCTCTCTATCATCTAAATTTCGCATATAAACTTTTCTACATCTTCTATTCAATTCAGGTTGTTTATAAAGTACATCATTTATATCTTCATATGTTCCAGCCCAAACCATCGCCATATTTGATTTATCATGTAAACTTCTTAACCATTCTAAGCTTCCACCAGAAAGTTTGTTTGCTTCATCAAGGATTAGTATTTTTCCTCTAACTTTTG
>QKDL01000022.1 GCA_003252105.1 Arcobacter sp. | reverse complement strand
ATGAATATTTAAAACTTATTATTATAGGAATTTTAATATTATTAGCAGTCTTTATATTTTTTTATATAAGAATTAAAATGAAAAAAGGGATTATTAAAAAATGGAAAAAGTAGCAATAGTAACAGGTTTTTCATCTGGAATAGGTAAGCATATTTGTGAAATTTTAGAAAATAATCACTATGAGATAATTAGATTAAAATCAAGATTAGAAGATGAAAAAAGCCTAGAAAATGAAATCAAAGATATATTAAAAACAAAAGATATAAATCTACTTGTAAATTGTGCAGGTGTGGGAGTGTTTAAGCCTCATGAAGAGATAAGTATAAAAAAGATAAAAGAGCTTATTGATATAAATCTTACAGCACCAATTATATTAAGTAATCTTTTATTGAGAAGTTTAAAAAAAACAAAAGGTCATATTATCAATATAGCTTCAATTGAAGCAACTAGGCATTCAAAGTATTCTGCACTTTACACTGCAACTAAATCTGGATTAAGAAATTTTAGTTTGGCGTTATTTGAAGAGTTAAGAAAATCAGATGTTAAAGTTACAACAATAAATCCAGATATAACAAAAACCAATTTTTTTGATGATCTAAACTTCGAACCAAGTTTGGAAGAAGATGCTCATCTTTTACCTGAAACTATTGCAAAAAGTGTAATTGATATAATAAATTTCAAAGGTGTAATTACTGAATTAACTGTAAGACCACAGAAATTAAAAATAAATAAAAAATAAGTTTAACTGTTTAGCGGAAGAGTTATTATAAAGTTTGCTCCTTTATAGTTTTTCTTTTCATAATTAAATTTTACATTATTTACATGAATATTTCCATATAGATGTTTTTTTATTATTTCAGTTGACATATAAAGACCTATCCCAGTTCCTTGGGATTTATGTTTTGTCGTGAAGTATGGTTCAAATATTCTATTTATAATATCTGAGTATATACCACCTGCATTATCTTTTATCTCAATTATTAATTCTTTTTTATTTTTTGAAATATTTATAAATATATATTTATCTTTTATATTATTTATTTCAAGAGCATCAATAGCATTGTTTAGAATATTTAAAAGTATTTGTATCAATTCATTTTCTAATGATATAATCTCTACATTATCAATATCTTTTATTATATAGATATTGTGTTCTTTGACTCTTGCAGCAATTAAATATAAAGTTTTTTCTATTGTTTTTGATATCTCAAATTTTAATTTGACTTTATTTGGACTAAAAAAGTTTCTAAAATCTTCAATTGTTTTAGAAAGATATTGGCTATGTTCATTTATAAGTTTTACATTTTCTAATAACAATTCTTTTGAAATCTCTTCATAAATTTCTATTTGTATTTGAATACCTGTTGAAGCTGTTGATATAGCAGATAATGGTTGTCTCCATTGGTGAGCAATATTTTCAAGCATCTCTCCCATTGCTGCCATTTTTGACTGTTGTGCAATAAGAGCATCTTTTTCCATTTTTTCTATTTCTAGATTTTTTAGTTTTGTTAAATCTAAAATAGTTCCAATCATCATCAATGGCTGATTATTAATATCAAATTTTGTAATTTTTGAAGTATATTGAAGATATTTTACAGTGTCATTTTTTAGTTTTATTCTAAATTCAAAAGTTGTTTTTTTATCTGAGTGTAAAGCAGTTTTTAGTTGTTTATCTACAATTTTTCTGTCTTCCTCTAAAACACATTTTAAAAGTACATCAATTGATGGAGTTACCTCTTCTGGATAATAACCAAAGATTTTATAAAGTTCATCACTCCAAAAAAGTTGGTTTCTAGTGATGTGGTATTGAAAACTTCCAAGATGAGCAATTTTTTGTGCTTCATCAAGTAAATAATTAACTTTTCTTAACTCTTTAGTTTTTGAATCAATTTTTTGTTCTAGATTTTCATTTAAAAGTTTTAATTCTAAAGTCCTTTCATCAACTAAATTTTGTAGTTTTCTATTTGTTTTTACATTTAGTTTATTTTTATACATTAAGATTATAAAAATAAAAAATGTTACAAAAATAAAAATAAAAAGAGTTTTATAATCCTTCTCTCTTTCAAATTGGATATTTTCCCATTTGTCTAAAATCGATTTTATTTCATCTTCTTTTATTGAATCAATTGCTTTATTTAATATATTTTGTAATATTTTATAATCATCTCTAATCATAATGGCTAACTCAAAGGTTAAACCACTATTCCCTGATATTTTTAAATCATCAAATTGATATTTTTTTATATTATATGAAAGAACAGGTCTAATATCTAAATAGGCATAAGCTTTTTTATTTCTTACAAGATTTAAACCATCTTGGATATTATCAGCAAGTAAAAAATTCAAGTTTGGGTAGTGTTGTTTTAAGAGTTTATGCGCTGTAAAATTTTTACCTACTGCTACAACTTTATCTTTTAGATAATCCATACTTTCAATAAAATTTTCATCTTTTAAGGTAGCTATTGATATAGGAAATTTTACATATGGTTTAGTAAAAATTGAATACTCTTCTCGCTCTTTTGTTTTTCCTGTACTATATATTAAATCTACATTTTTATTTTTAATATCTTTTAGTTGCTCTGTAAATTGTAAGTAAGTTTTATATTCAGATTTCATATCTATTTTTTTATTAATCAATTCCCATATCTCATGGGAAATACCAGTGGGTTCTTTTGTAGAATCATCTATAAAAGTAAAAGGTTTCCAACTTTTTGATACACTAACGTGTATATTAGTATTTTTTAAAAACTCCTCTTCCTCTTTTGTTAATGTAGGCATGATATATTTATAATATCTGTCAGGTTCACTTAATATCCATTTACTTTCTATATCATATAAATCTTTTTGGTTTATATTTTCTAAACCTTTATTGAATATCTCAATAAGTTTATTTGTTTTTGCTATTGCCTGAACTTGACTATAACTATTTAATAAATCTATTGATTTTATATTATGAAAAAAATTGTTTCTAAGAGCATAAAACTCTATAGCAATTTTATCTTCATAGATTAAATCTATTTTTTTAGAACGAAAATCTTTAAATATTGAAGGATAGTCTTTATATACAATAATTTCGGAGTTAGGAAATTGAGTTTGCATATATTCTTCATATTCAGGAGTTATCACTCCTATGATATATGAAGCTGTTTTTGTAAAGTCTTTGCTATTTTCTTTTGAGATAAAAAGTGAAGTTTTTCTAGTATAAAAACTTTTTGAACCTTTCATCCACTTTTCATAAGCATCAGTTCCTAAGAAAAAATCTGCTTGATTTGTATAAACTAAATTTAAAGCATCATCCCAAAGTTTTCCTTTTACAAACTCAATAGAATAATTATTTTGTTCTGCCCAAAGTTTCCAAAAGTCTATTAATAATCCCACAGGTTTTTCATTTTCATAATATGAAAATGGTGCATAGTCTGGATCATAAGATACTTTAAAAATCTTTTGTTCGGCATTTAATGGATGTGCAAAAAAAATTATAATAAGAATTATAAAAGCAATATTCTTCTTCATTATTTTATCCAAAAATTTGATTATTTTATTTTATCTAAAAAAAATAAAGATTAAATAGTGTAAAGTAAAAAGTTTGTATATTTTTTGATATGTCAGATTAAATATAAAAAATCTTATAAAAAAGATTAAATATTGTTTTTACTATAATTAGGCACAAAATATCGAGGATAAGATGTATTGAAAGAGTTAACAAATTATTTTTTAAAAAAAGAGATTCTTTTTAAAGAGATTAAAGAAATTTTACCAAAAGATTTGGGAAGTAGAAAAAAAATTGATATTTTTATTGCAACTTCAATCAAAAGAGAATTCTATGCTATATTTATAGTTGATGCAAAGAGTAGATTTATAAGAAAAAATGCAGAAGATTTATTAGTAATTTATGAAAAACTAATTGAATATGCCGATCATAATTTTAAGAAAAAGGAGCTTTTGATAAGTTCCCCTTTGTGTTCAAAGGCAAAAAAGTTCTTAGAAGATAACAAATGGAGTGTAAGAGTTGATTTTATGTGATATTGGTAACAGTTCATTTCACTTTCTAATTAATAAAGAGGAAAAAAAATATAGTTTAGATGCTAAATTACCAATATTGGAAGAAAAAATTTATTATATTTCAGTTAATGAAAAAGCAACAAAAAAGCTAAAAGAAAATTATAAAGATACAATAGATTTAGAACCATTTATAAATTTTGATACAACATACATAGGGATGGGATTAGATAGAAAAGTTGTTTGTATGACAATTGTTGATGCAATAATTGTAGATGCAGGAAGTGCAATTACTATAGATATTATGGAAGAGGGGAAACACCAAGGGGGATTTATACTTCCTGGTTTGGAATATTATAAAGAAATTTATCCCAAAATATCATCTAAATTGCAATTTGATTTTAATACAAAGGTAAATTTAGATAAAATCCCACTTTGTACACAAGATGCTATATCGTATGGAATTATCCAATCTATAATTCAACCTATTGAAAAAATTAGTAAAAAACATCAAATTATTTTTACAGGTGGACATGGAGAGTTTCTAAGTCAATTTATAAAAAATAGTATCTATAAAAGAGATTTAATTTTTGAAAATATGAAAGGGATTATTAATGCTAACAATTGCATTGCCTAAAGGTAGAATTGCAGAGGATACTTTAGAGAAGTTTGAAAAAGCTTTTAATGAAAAGTTTATCTTTGAGGATAGAAAACTTATTTTAGAAAAAGCTGGTTTTCGATTTTTAAATGTAAGAAATCAAGATGTTCCAACTTATGTTATGCATGGTGCAGCAGATTTAGGAGTTGTTGGACTTGATGTACTAGAAGAGAAAGAGTACGATCTTATAAAACTACTTGATTTACAATTAGGAAAATGCAAAGTTGCATTTGGACTTATAAAAGGGCAAGAGTTAGATTTTACAAAAAGTCAGATTACTGTTGCAACAAAACATGAAAAAATAGCAAAAAGATATTTTGAAGAAAAAGCAATGGCTGTTAAGATTATTAAACTTTATGGTTCAATTGAATTAGCACCACTGGTTAATCTTGCAGATTGTATAGTTGATATTGTTGAAACAGGTACAACGATGAAACAAAATGGACTAGAAGTTGGTCCTACTATTATGGAAAGTTCTGCTCACCTAATAGCAAATAAAAACTCTTATTATGCAAAAAAAGATTTAATATTTGATTTAAAAGATAAATTAGAAGCACATCTATAATGGGATTAAATCTATACTCTAAAATTGAACCTTTTTTAGATTTCGAAGAGGAAATCTATAGATTACACAATGAATTTGTTGGTTTTGTTGTAAGTAATGAACTTGATAATGTTTTAGATATAGGTTGTGGTCAAGGGTATTTTTTAGAGTGTTTAAAAGCCAATTCTAAAACAGCTTTTGGAATTGATTTAAGTGAACATCAAATACAAGTATGTCATGAAAAAGGTTTAGATAATACAGCTTGTATCTCTTTAAATGAAGTTAAAGAAAAATATGATTGTGCAACAGCCATATTTGATGTAATAAATTATATAAACAAAGATGATTTAAAACAGTTTTTTGAAGATTGTTATAATCTATTAAATAAAGATGGATATTTTATTTTTGATGTAAATACTCTGTTTGGTTTTGAAGATATTGCACAAGGTTGTATTACAATTGATTTAGAGGATAAATTTATTGCGATTGATGCAAACTATGAAGATGGTAAGTTAATTACAGATTTAACACTTTTTACAAAAGAGACAGAGCTTTATTCAAAAGAACAAGATAGTATTACTCAATATTATCATGATAAACAAAGAGTGAAAAAACTTCTGACAAAAATAGGATTTAAAATCGAATCAATAAATGATTTTTATCTACACAGTTTTGATGAAAAACCTGATAAGTTAATATATATTTGCAAAAAATAGATAATTTATTGTTCAAATAAATTTTCAATATGTTCTATTTGAACTTGATTTCTTCCATTTTCTTTTGCTTTATATAAAGCTTCATCAGCTCTTTTAAATAAGCTTTTTTTAGTCTCTTTTTTATGAAATTGACTAACTCCTATAGAGCAGGTAATCCTTGGAACAGTTTCAAATTTATGATTTTCTATAGTAACTCTTAACTTTTCTGCTACTATTGTTGCTTGTTCAATATCTGTTTGAGGTAATAATAAGATAAACTCTTCTCCACCCCATCTTGCAACTATATCACTATCTCTTGAACAAACTGTTAAAATTTTTGCAATCTCTTTTAAAATAGTATCTCCAACAAGATGTCCAAAGGTATCATTTACTTTTTTAAAGTGATCAATATCTAATAAAAGTATAGATAAATATTGATTCTCATATCTATTGTCTTTTGATATTTCATACTCTAAAAAAGAATCAAATTTTTCTCTATTATAAAGTTTTGTTAAGAAATCAATTGAAGCTTTCTCTTCTAGTTTTGAAGCTTTAGAAAGAAGTTCTTCATTGATTTTTGAGATTTTATTACCTTGTTCTTTAATTAAGTCTATCCATTTATTATAAACTACACGGAGTAACTCTTTTTGAGTTAAGATACCTACTAGATTGTTTTCATTGTCTGTAACAACAATTCTTTTAAAATGTTTATCTCTAATAAAATCCATAGCTTCTGAGATTGTAGAGTTTTCATTTAGTGTAGATACTGGTGTAGTCATATATTTTTTAATTGGTTCATTTAAATTGGAATTTAAATGAACCAATTTTATAAAATCTCTTGTTGTAAAGATTCCTATTGGTTTTTGGTCATTATCTATCATAATCACTGAATCATTATTTGTTTCTTTCATAAGATAGATAACATTTAAAGCAGTTGTATTTTTATAAGTTGTTGTAGCCTTGTATTGTAGAATCAATTTACCAATAGTTTGTTTTTTCATTAATATTTTTGGGTCAATATTATTTATAATATCACTATATGATAAAATTCCTATAATATTATCTTTTTCAACAATAATCATATATCTATCAGTCTCTTCAACTTCATTTAAAACATTTAATATATTTAAATCTTTTTGTATAACTTTTGCTTTATGTAGCTTTAAATCTTTTAAACATAAAGAACCATCAATAGATTCTAATTTAAAATCTATTAGATGGTCTATAGTAAGCATATAATATATTAGTTTTTCTTCTGTGTCATCAATAACAACAAGATTTATAATATTTGCTTTTGCCATTTTATTTATAGCTTCATTTAAAGTTGATTGAATACTTATTGAAACAACATTCTTAACTGATATCTCTTCTACTGTTGGCATCATTTGTAATTCTTTTATACTAAACCTACTAGTTCTCTGATTTGTTCTATTTTAGCAGAAGCAACTTTTCTAGCTTTACTTGCACCAAAAGCTAAAATCTCTTTAACCTCTTTAGGATTATTTAACAAATGCTCTCTTCTTTGTATATATGGTTCAAAATGTTCATTTATTTTTTCAAGTAAAGTCAATTTAAAATGTCCATAACCTTCACCTGGTGTGGCATATCTTACTTGAAGCTCTTTTAATTCATCTTCTTTCATAAATAGTTCACAAAGTTTATAAATATTACAAGTTGTATAATCTTTTGCCTCATCTAACTCTTTAGAGTCAGTTACGATTCCCATTACTTGTTTTTTTACACCTTTTTTTGTTCCAAACATATCAATAGTATTTCCATATGATTTTGACATTTTAGCTCCATCTGTTCCTGGAACCGTAGCAACTATTTCATCTACTTTTGCTTCAGGCAATACTAAAACATCAGTTTTATATGCATGATTAAATGAGTTTGCAATATCTCTTGTCATCTCAACATGTTGGATTTGATCTTTCCCAACTGGCACAATATTTGAATCAAATAGTAAAATATCTGCTGCCATTAAAACAGGGTAAGAAAATAATCCATGGTTTGCCTGAATTCCTCTTGCTGTTTTATCTTTATATGAATGGGCACGTTCAAGTAATCCCATTGAAGTATGATTTGACAATATCCAGTAAAGTTCTAAGACCTCTTTAACATCACTTTGAACCCAAAAAGTAGATTTTTCTGGATCCATTCCTAATGCCAGAAAATTAACTGCTGCTTCAAATATATTTTTTTCTAAAACCTCTTTCTCTTTTACTGATGTTAATGCATGATATGACGCAATGAAAGCAAAAAGTTCACCATCATCTTGCGATTCAATCATTTTTTTGATCATACCAAAGTAGTTACCAATATGAATAGTACCACTTGGTTGAATTCCTGATAATATTCTCAAGTTCATCCCTTAAATTTTTTTGGAACATATTATATCTAAAGTTAATATAATAGCTATTTAAGTTTCTTCTCTATTTTATTTATGATATGGTCAAGGTGTAACTGTAAATTGTAGTATTCACCCATAAATGAAAGTGGTACTTTTGTTTCTTTACTTATCTCTTCCCTTAAGGTTTCTAATTTTTTTAGTTCATCTTTTAGTTTTTCTAAATCAAGTTTGTTTATCTCTTCATCTATATCTCTTACTTCATCATACCATCTATAAATTTTTGATCTCATTGTCCAATTATAAAGTGGAAACACCCCTTTAAACAATGGGAAAAGTAGAGTCAATAAAGGGATTATTAGAAGTTTTAATCTATCTATATTTGAAGCTATCCAATATGGAAAAATCTTTTCTAACCAAGTATCACCATATTTGAAATATTTTTCTGCTTCTTCATCTAACTCTAATCTCATATTAACTGAGTTTGGAAATTGTCCTGCTTTTGCAAAAAGGTCTTTTTTATTGTGCACTTCAACTACTTTTTTTAGAACAAGTCTTTTTAACTCTTCTGAAAAATCCTTTTTTACAACTAAGTTAGCAGTGGTTGCTAATAAGTTTTTACTTTCGTCTGGTAAATTTTTATATAAATCAAGTGTCCCTTCATACAGTGTTAAAGCTTCTAAATATGGATATTTTCTACTATAAGCTCTTGCTCTTTTAAAACTAAAAAGATTTATACTTGGATTTTCTAATAGCTCTTTTATGATATCTGATTTATGAGATGAAACTATAAACATTGCATCAATCTCACCTTTTAATAAAGCGTTTTTTGCATCTTCACTACTGTAATCTAAAATTGTACTATTTGTTTCATCTATTCCATTATCAGCAAGTAGTTGTAAAGCCAAATCTCTAGTGCCACTGCCATTCTTTTCAACAGAAATTTTTTTTGTAATAAGTTGAATTAGATAATCAATACTAAAGCCATCATTTTTATAAAATACCCACAAAGGTTCATAATATATAGAGGCAAGTGATTTTATATTTGGTGCATTTTCATTTGTAACAGTACCATTTTGTACAAAGGCAATATCAGCTTTGTTTTGTTTTAGTAGTTCTATATTTTCAACTGAGCCAGCTGAATTTATTATATTTACTTTTACATTCTCTTTTTCTAATAGTTCTTTATACTCTAAAGCTGTTTTATAATAATTGCCAGTTTTACTGCCAGTAGCAATTGTAATCTCTTTTTTAGGGCTTGGTTGGATAAATTGTGATGTGATATAAAAACTTAAAAAAATTAAAATAAAAATAGGAAGAACAACAGTTAAAAATTTAGATTTCATGATTCCTCTTTATTTGGCTATTGAAATAATTATATCAAATAGTTATTTAATAGGATAATAAAACTATTTAAATTTTGTAATTCTCAAGTAACTATATATCAAGATGCTACTTAGGAAAAAATGTTTAACTTTATATTTGGTATAATTGCAAAAATTTTAAGAAAGAGCACTATGATTGATATAAAACTACTACAAACAGATTTTGATAATGTCTCAACAGCACTTAAAAGAAAAGGTGTAGGGGAAGATATATTAGGAGCTTTAAAAGCAATATCTGAAGAAGCAAAGATTAAACGTCAAGAGATGGAAGAAACAACTGCTTCACA
This sequence comes from Arcobacter sp., assembly GCA_003252105.1. GTDB lineage: Bacteria > Campylobacterota > Campylobacteria > Campylobacterales > Arcobacteraceae > Halarcobacter. The sequence continues at coordinate 22,185 of QKDL01000022.1, read as the reverse complement.
AAATAAGCTATCTCGTGAGTTTGGAAGATATAAAAAAGAGGGTTTAGATATAACACCTTTACAAAATGAGATTAATGAATTAAAAACTATTAAATTAGCTTTTGAAGAAGAGGTTAAAGCATTAGAGGAAAAACTTTTATCAATTGTTTTAGGTGTTCCAAATATGCCAGATGAGCAAGTTCCTAATGGAAAAGATGAAGATGAAAATGTTGTTTTAGAAACAATTGGAGAGAAACCAACATTTGATTTTGAACCTAAAGAGCATTGGGATTTACCTAATGGTTGGTTAGATTTTGAAAGGGGTGTTAAACTTGCAAAATCTAGATTTTCAGCTATTAGAGGTGAGGGTGCTAGATTAGAAAGAGCTTTGATAAATTATATGCTTGATTTTAATAGAAGTAGAGGTTTTGAAGAGTGGTATGTACCTTTTATGGCAAATACAAATACATTACAAGGAACAGGACAACTTCCAAAATTTGAAGAAGATCTATTTAAAATTGAGGGTGAGGATTTATATCTTATCCCTACAGCTGAAGTATCCTTAACAAATTTATATAATGATGAAATTTTAGCAAGTGATGAGTTACCTTTAATGCTTACATCTTATACTCCTTGTTTTAGAAAAGAAGCAGGTAGTGCAGGAAGAGACACAAGAGGATTAATCAGACAACACCAATTTGATAAAGTTGAGATGGTTGCTATTACAAAACAAGAAGAATCTGATGAGATATTTGAAAAAATGGTATCTTGTGCAAGTGATTTATTAACTTCACTTGGACTTGCTCACCAAAAAGTTATGCTTTGTACAGGAGATTTAGGGTTTAGTGCTGCAAAAACAATCGACCTTGAAGTTTGGCTTCCTGGACAAGGAAAATATAGAGAAATCTCTTCAATCTCAAATACAAGAGATTTCCAAGCAAGACGAGCAAAAATTAGATATAAAGATGGAAAGAAAAATATCTTAGCTCATACATTAAATGGTTCTTCACTTGCTGTTGGAAGAACATTACTTGCAATTATGGAAAACTATCAACAAGCAGATGGAACAGTGAAAATTCCAGATGTACTTAAAAAATATATGTAAGAGGTAGATTTTACCCTCTTACATTAAAAAAAAATTATACTTCTTAAACTTATTTTTTACTTAACCTAAACAGGATTACAATTTATATACAAAAAAGATTTATTAAGGAGTATATTATGACAATAAAAATAATTGGTGCCTTATTATTAATAGGATTTTTTTATATACTTAGTAAAGCAGGAGAAAATATGATTGGCAAAGATAATCCTTTGGCAAAAGTGTTTCCTATTGGTTCTAGTATATTAGTAATATTTTTTTTAGGTTTAATGTTTGTGTAATAATCTTAAAATTAACTATAGTAACTAAGCTGTAATAAATTATTATTATAATCTCATAAATTATATGAGGTTACTTAAATGAGATTTACAAGAAGAGATTTTTTAAAAATATCTGCATTAAGCTTTTGTTCTTTAGTTGTATCGACTGGACTTAGTGGATGTGGAAATAGTTCAAATGTAGTTGATGTAAACTTTTTACATGGAGTTGCAAGTGGAGATCCTACACAAGATAGTGTAATTATATGGACAAGATTAACTCCACAAAGCCAAATTGATACTTTAAATCTATCATATGAGGTTTCAAAACTTGAAGATTTTAGTGTTTTAGTTCATTCAGGAGATGTTCAAACTAAAAAAGATGATGACTATACAGTAAAAATAGATTTACAAAACTTAGACGCAGGAACTATATATTATTATAGATTTAAATCAAATGACAAAGTTTCTATTGTTGGTAAAACAAAAACAATTCCAACAAATCCTTCTCAAGTAAAAATGAGTGTATTCTCATGTTCTAATTATCCAAATGGATATTTTAATGCATATATGGAAGCTTCAAAAATTGAGGATTTAGATGTGGTATTACATCTTGGAGATTATATCTATGAGTATGGTATGTTTGAAGATGATGGTGTTACACCTGCCTATGCTACTAAAAATGCAACTGCAATTGGAAGAGAATTACCAGCTGATAATGATACAGAACTACTAGTTTTAGAAGATTATAGAAAAAGATATGCTTTATATAGAACTGATGAAGGTGCTCAACAATTACATAAAAATGTTCCTTTTATAACTGTTTGGGATGACCACGAAGTAGCAAATGATACCTATAAAGATGGTGCCCAAAATCATGATGAAGAAACAGAAGGAAGTTTTATTCAAAGAAAAGCAGATGCTTTAAAAGCTTATTTTGAATGGTTGCCAATTAGACCATATGCACAAGATAATAATGAGATTATCTATAGAAGTTTTGAATTTGGTAATTTAGTAAGTCTTTATATGCTTGATACAAGAGTTTTAGCAAGGGATAAACAACTTTCATACTCAAACTATTTTAATCAATTAGGAGAGTTTGATGATATAACTTTTTCTAGTGATTTATTAGATTCTTCTAGAACAATGCTTGGAAGTGAGCAATTTTTATGGTTACAATCAAAAATGTCAACATCAACTTCAACCTGGCAGGTATTAGGACAACAAGTATTAATGGGAAAAATGTTTTTGCCAGCTGAATTACTTACTTCTATTTCACAATTAGAAGGTGACCTAACAGATGAAGAAAAACTGCAATTATTAACTCAATTAAATCAACAAATTTCAGAATTAGTTGCAATAAAAATGAGAATATTAGCATCTGATGAAACCTTAACAGAGCTTGAAAAAGCAAGAGTTAATATAACTTTACCATATAATTTAGATGCATGGGATGGATATTTTTATGAAAGAGAAGTTCTTTTTGGTACTGCAAATGCATTAAATAAAAATCTAGTTGTATTAGCTGGAGATACGCACAATTCTTGGGCAAATGAATTAAAAGACTCGAATGGAAACAATGTTGGAGTTGAATATGCAGTTACTTCTGTAACATCTCCTGGTATGGAGGATTATGCTGGCTTAACTACATTGGAAACTGCAATGAGTTTTGAAGGTGCAATTAGTTTATTAATAGATGATTTAAAATATACAAATTTAAATCAAAGAGGATTTATGACAGTAACTTTTAAATCAAATGAAGTTAATACTACTTGGTATTATGTTGATAATTACTCTTCAACTACATATAATATGGATACAAGTAGAGAAAAAAGTTTAAAAACTTTAGTAAATACAAATACTATTCAAGCAGTTTAATAAAGATAAGGTTTTTCCTTTTCTTTATTTTACATATACTTTTGTATCATATATCTTACCATATAAACTAACTTCAATATAACCTTTTTTTACATTATAATGTTTATATAAAAGCTCTTCACCAATTTTTATTTTTTTGTTGTTAAATATAGGAATTCTACTTTGATAATGACCTCTTGATGTTCCTATTGTAACTTCTGGGTTACTATGAAATAGCTCTCCTAAAATAAAAATTTTTGTATAACATATACCATTGTAATCATTTTTAGTTTTTCTTGTATGTTGAACATTTTCACCTATACCTTTTTCATCAAAAATGGCTATAGCATAAATGCCTCTAGGAAGGGATTTTCCATAGATAAAAGTGAATAAAAAAAGTGAAATTATTGCTATTTTTTTCATCTTAAAATTGTATCATCTTAATCTAAATCAAATATAACAAATAAGATTGTATAATCAATAAAACTAAATAAAATGGATAAATAATGAACTTTTTCAAATATATAAAAGCAGTTGGAACAGGACCAAAATCAAATAAAAATTTAACTAAAGAAGAGATGATAGAGGCAATTCAAGGGATACTTGAAAAAAAGTGTGAAAGTGAACAAGCAGCAGCATTTTTGATGCTTTTAAGAGTGAAATTAGAAAGTGATGAAGAGTTAGCTGGATGTTTAGAATCATTCAATAAATATATTACAAAAGAGGAGATTCCAGAGTCTATTGAACTTGGATTTTCATATGATGGTAAAACTTCACAACCATATTTGTTCCCTTTATATGGAAAAATTTTAAAAGAGTTTTTCAAACAAAATAAGCAGATAGAACCTTTTGATATAGTTATTAGTGGGGACAAATTACAACCAGCTAAAAATGGTCTTACAGTAAAAGATATTGCTGATAATATCACTTTAGAAGATAATATTCATTTTTTTAATAGAGAAAACTATTTTAAAGAGTTATCAGAATTAACTGATTTAAGAAAAAAACTTTATATGAGAACTATTTTTAATACAACAGAAAAACTTTTAAATCCTGCAAGTTCAAAGTATGCTATAACATCAGCTTTTCATAGACCATATGTAGAAAAATATATGAATCTTTTTGGAGATAATTATGAAAATCTAGTTATTGTAAAAGGAAACGAAGGTACACCAGAAATATTTTCAGACTTTAAATATTGGGCTATAGGAAATAGTGGAATAGAAGAAAAAGTTGTAAAACTTGAAGATTTAAAAATAAAATACAATAATGAATATGAAAATATAACACTAGATGAAGCAATAAATATTATAAATAATCCTTCAAAAGAGATAATGAAACTTGCAAAACTAAATGTAGCAATACTTTTATATACTACAAAAAGAGTAGAATCTGTTGAAAAAGCTTATGAGATGTTAAATGATGATTCTTGTTGTATTGTAAAATTTTTTAAAAAATTATTTAAATAACTAAGAGTTTTTCTCTTAGTTAAAGGTTGATTTATGTCTTATTTACCCATTTTTTTTTCTTTAGAAAATAAAAGAATATTATTAGTAGGTGCAGGAAATATAGCATCTAAAAGATTAGAAAAACTTTTAGATTTTACAACTAAAATCACAATTATATCAGATAAGATAAGTGATGAGATTTTAGAAAAGATTTCTAAAAATAATTTAGATTTAATTAAAAGAAGATATCAAGAAGGTGATATAAGAGGTTTTGATATCGTAATTGTTGCTACAGACAATATAAAACTTCAAGAAGATATCTATTTTGAATCAAGAAAAGAAAATATTTTATATAATTGTGTGGATTTACAAGAGTATTGTGATTTTATTTTTCCCTCATATATAAAAGAAGGAGATTTGACAATCACTATTTCTACAAATGGCTCTTCCCCTGCATTTACTAAAAAATTTAAAAGTTATTTAAAAAAAATTATTCCAAATGATGTTGCCAAGTTTTTAGATGAGATGAAAAGTTTACGTCAATCGATGCCTAAAGGCAAAGAAAGAATGAGATATTTAGAAGAAAAAACTAAGGAATATTTAGAAAATGGAATTAAATAAAATATTTATTTTTGAAAATTTAGATAAAAAAGAGTTGGATGAAATAGAAAAAATCTCTTCAATTAAAAAATTAAATAAAGATAACATCCTTTTTTATGAAGGTGATGAATCAAAATATTTATATATTCTTTTAAAAGGAAAAATAAAATTATATAAGGTTATGGCTCAAGATAGAGAATTAGTTTTAAAATTTTTTCATGAAAATGAGTTCATTGCAGAAGTTGCAAATTTTGAGGAGATTAATTATCCTGCTACTGCACAAGCTGTTACCGATATAGAAGTATTGAGAATAGATTTTGCATCTTTTAAAACTCAAATTTATCATAACCCTAAATTGTCTTTTATGATTATGAAGTCCTTGATTAAAAAAATTAGAAATTTAGAAAATGTTTTATCGATGAATTTAGTATTAGATTCTAAACAAAGAGTTGCAACATATATTTATAATAACTTAGATGATTTTTTTAAAACAAAAAATGTGAAAATTGCAGAAATACTAAATATAACTCCCGAAACATTATCAAGAATTTTAAGAGTATTTAAAGATGAAAAGATAATAGACACAAAAAATAAAACAATCGATATAGAAGCTTTAAAGAATTATATTATTTAAGTAATCTATAAATTAAAGGCTTTTATTAAATTATTTTTATAAAATTATAGAGTAAATTGTTTTATCTTTTATGATTGGTTATAATAAAAATAAATAGATGAAAGTTTTTTTATGGAAAATCTAATTAACGAACTTGAGCAATACAAAAGAATTCTAAATGAAAGTGATATTGTTAGTATCACAGACAATAGAGGAATAATTAAGTACGTTAATGATAAATTCTGTGAAATTTCAGGATATACGCGAGAAGAACTTATTGGAAAACCTCAAAATATAGTAAGACACCCAGATATGCCCAAATCTTTATTTAAAGAGTTATGGGATACAGTAAACTCAAAAAAAACTTATAAAAATATTATAAAAAATCGAAAAAAAGATGGTAGTGCTTATTATGTAGATGCCACAATCTCTCCTATTTTGGATAAAAATGGTAATATTACAGAGATTATTGGTATTAGGCATGATATAACAGATGTAATGAATCCTAAAAGACAACTTTTGGATGATATAAAAAGTATTACAAATCCTGTTTTAATATTTATTAAAATATCAAATTATGATATTTTTAAAGAGTTTTATACCTCTTCAATAATGCAAAAGTTTCAAAATGAATTCTCCAATATCTCTTTGACTTATTTCCCTGATAATTTTAAAATGGATAAAGTATATATTTTAGAAAATGGACTTTTTGCATATATTAAAAATGAAGATACCAATATAAAAGTTATTGAAAAAACTTTACAAGAGGTTTTTTATAACTTTGAGAATAAAGGTGTATTATTTGAAGAAAATATTTATGATGTTGATGTAGTTATTAGTTATTCAAAAAGAAAAGCTAATATTTATGATGATGTGGATTTGGGTATAGAGTATGCTCTAAAACAAAAAGAAGATATTGTTTGTAGTACTGATTTCTTTAAAGCAGCTCAAGCTGAGTCAAGAAATAAATTAAAAACAATCAAAATAATCAAAGAAGCATTAAAAGCAGATGGGAAAGTTATATCATTTTTTCAACCTATAGTAGATAACCAAACTTTAAAAATAGAAAAATATGAGTCTCTAATTAGAATTGTAGATAAAAATGAAAATATTTTAACACCATACCATTTTTTAGATTTAGCTAAAAAAACAGGGTATTACCAAAATATAACTTTACGTGTAATTCAAAATGCTATTGATACACTAAAATATTCTAGAAGTAATATATCTTTAAACTTATCAGCATCAGATATTGAAAGTAATAAAATTAGAGAAAAACTCTCCTTACTTATCTCAAGTGAAAAAAACAAAGGGCGGGTGACATTTGAGCTTTTAGAAGATGAAAATGTAAATAATATGGAGTTAGTAAAAGAATTTATAACTTATTCTAAATCTATAGGTGATGTCAAAATAGCGATAGATGATTTTGGAAGTGGTTATTCAAACTTTGAAAGAATAAGTGATTTTCAACCAGATTATGTAAAAATTGATGGCTCTTTAATTAAAAATGTAGTTGATGATAAATTTTCTCAGTCAATTGTTGAAGCTATTGTAATCTTTGCTAAAAAAAACAATATTCAAACAATTGCTGAGTTTGTTTCAGATAAAAAAATTTATGAGTATGTAAAAGCAATAGGAATTGATTATTCTCAAGGCTATTATTTTGGAAAACCTGAACCACTTATAATGTGATTAATCAAACCATTTTAGTTCATCTCTAAGATTTACAACCTCTCCAACAATAATAATAGCAGGACTAACTGCTTCTTTTGATTTCTCTACTATATCTTTTAAGGTTCCTACAATTACTTTTTGTTTTTTTGTAGTACCATTACAGATAATTGCACATGGATAATTCTCATCTTTTCCAATTTTTAAAAGATTTGTTACAATTAGTTCTATATTGTGTAAACCCATTAAAAAAACTATAGTTTCATCTTCTATAAATGAATTCCAGTTTATATCAGCAATATTATCACTACTTTTTCTATGTCCAGTTACAACTCTAAACGATGGAGTTATTCCCCTATGCGTTACTGGAATACCTGCATAAGCTGGAACTGAAATTGATGATGTTATACCTGGAATTATCTCAAACTTAACACCTCTTTGTTTAAGATACAAGGCTTCCTCTCCACCTCTACCAAATACAAAAGGATCTCCACCTTTTAGTCTTACTACAGTTTTATATTTTAAAGAACATTGATAGATAATCTCATTGATTTCATCCTGGGGTACTCTATGATTACCTTTTTCTTTTCCTACAAATATAAGTTCAGTATTTTCTTTTGCCTCTTCTAAAATATCAGGATTTGCTAGTCTGTCATAAATAATAACATCTGCTTTTTGAATCACTTTTAATGCTTTTATTGTTAATAAATCTTTATCTCCAGGTCCTGCACCTGTTAAATAAACCATACTTTCCATCTAAATCTTTCTTTTTAGGGAAGTATATCTAAATATTTATTGAATTATTTAAATATAAAATTTAATTGGTAAATAAAATTTTACTTTTAAATTAGCACAATATACTCTATTTTATTTAAGCTAGATTATATTAAGCTAACAAAATTTTTTTATAGGGTAGGATTTATGTTGATAGATGGGCACAATAGAGTAGTAGATTATTTAAGAGTATCAGTTACAGAAAGATGTAATTTTAGATGCCAATATTGTATGCCAGAAAAACCATTTTCTTGGGTTCCAAGAGAGGAGTTATTAACATATGAAGAGCTTTTTGAATTTGTAAAAGTATCTATAGATGAGGGTATAAAAAAAGTTAGAATAACAGGTGGTGAACCACTATTAAGAGAAGGTTTAGATAGTTTTATAAAAATGATATCTTCATATAAAGAGGATATTGATTTGGCCTTGACTACAAATGGCTATTTATTACCTGCATCTGCACAAAAATTAAAAGATGCAGGATTAAAAAGAATAAATGTTTCATTAGACTCACTGATTCCTGAAGTTGCACAAAAAGTTGCACAAAAAGATGTTTTAGAACAAGTTCTAAAAGGGATTGAAACAGCATCAAATATAGGTTTAAAAATCAAAATAAACTGTGTTCCTATAAAAGGGATAAATGACACGGAGTTAATTGATATTTTAGAGTTTTGTAAACAAAGAGGTTTTCCTGTGAGGTTTATTGAACTTATGGAAAATACACATGCTTCTGAACATGTAAAAGGTTTAAATACCCAAGAGATACAAGATATTATTAAAACAAAATACAATTTTACAAAACTTGAAAGAGTAGGTTCGTCACCTTCTCAAGATTATAAACTTGATGATGGATATGTTTTTGGAATAATAGAACCACACAAAGATGATTTTTGTGCCACATGTAATAGAGTTAGATTAACTGCAAGTGGTGTTTTAATCCCATGTTTATATTATGAAGATGCTCAAAGTATAAAAGAAGCTATAAAAAACAAAGATATAAAAAAAGCAGCAAATATTTTAAAAGATGTCTTAAAAAATAAACCTGAAAAAAATAGATGGTCAGAGATATCTAGTGATGAGGTATCAAATAGAGCCTTTTATGAAACAGGAGGATAAGTTTTAAAAACCTATCTTATCTCTTTTCCCCATCTGTTTTAAAGTTTTTAATTCTTCTTTTTGTTTTACTTTGTGAAATTGTATAAAATATCCAATTGCATTACTTCTTAAATAGATAAAACCATCTTTATCATTTTTAACTAGATATTCATTATTTGCATTTTTCTCAATATTTTTGAAATTATACAACGTTTCAATCTGTAATCTCAATGCTAAAAACTCTTTTTTATTTTTTGAGATAACACCAACAAGATAATCATCTCCTTGTTTTTTATTAAATGTTTGTTCTTTTGTTAAATCAATATTTAACTGCTTTACAAAATCTAAAAATTTTATATCTTGGGGATGACCTAAATTATTTTCAAGCAAAAATATTGATAATTCTTCTGCCATTTTTAAACCAAAATCATAAAGTAAACCATCTGTTAGTTCGACTATATTACCATCTTTTAAATCAATGGTTAAACTAAGTGAAGAGTAAATATTTCCAGTAAGATAGTTTATTTGTATATTTAGCTCTTTGATTGTATCAAGGGCTATTGTAGTCTCATTTGTTTTTTTACTATTTTCATAAACTTCCCAGATAAAATTTTTTTCATCTACAGTTACTTTGATACTTTTTTTGATAAAACTTACATAAAAAATTGATGCAATTTGAAAAGCACAAAGGATTAAAGAACCATAAAATAAAATCACATATATAGTCTCATTTGTTAAATATCCTTGATACATAACCAAGGCAAAAATTGAAAATGCCAAAAACATAAATAGTTTTGTTGTTATTGCTTTATTTAGTTTAAATGTTTTCATAAAATTCCTAGTTTATACTTTTTATATAGTATCTGTTGTTGAAGTTTTCAAGTTTTATATCTATGTCAAAAATCTCTGATAGATTAGAAGATGTTAAAATATTATCTTTTAATCCTTGTTTATAGATAGTTTTATTATACATCAATGCCACGTGAGAAATCTCTTCAAAAATCTCTTCTATTTTGAAAGTTTTCTAAGTAGTTTTAGAAAATTGTTTTGAGCTTTTATATCTAAACCAACTGTTGGTTCATCAAGAATAAATGCTTTTGGGTCATGTATTAAAGCACGGCCAATTATAGATTTTCTAAGTTGTCCTGTACTCATTTCATGAACTTTTTTATCTTTGATATCTGAAATTTCTAAAAATTCTAAAACTTCCAAAGCTTTTTGATGTTGCTCTTTTGTAAAATCTTGGTGTTTAAAAACTCCAATTGAACTGTAATGTCCACTAAGAACAACTTCATATGTACTTAGAAAATTTCCGTGGGTTTCAAAATAGTTATGTAAATCATTTGTAATAATCCCAAGATTTTTTTTCAGTTCAAAAATAGAGTGTCTTGATTTACCAAATATCTCTTTTTTAAAGGGATATTTTGTATTTGGATATAAATCGTTTGAAAAAAGTTTCATTAAGGTTGATTTTCCACTTCCATTTGAACCTAAAATAACCCAATGTTCACCACTACTAATCTCTAAATTTATATTTTCTAAAACAGGTTTTACATCATAACTTACATAAATATCTTTAAAATCTATTATTTTCATAGAAATTCACTCTTTTTATTTTGATTTTATCAAAATAAATTAATAAACTTAATTAAATATTAATTTTACATAAAGTATAATACGCGTCCACTTTAAATAAGTGAGATTAATATACCTATTAGGAGGTCATTATGGCTTTAGATCAGGACGTAAAAGCGCAGATTATTGCAAAATACAGAAGAAATGAAACTGATACAGGTTCAGCGGAAGTACAAATTGCTATTTTAACAGAGCAAATTAAAGTATTAACAGAGCACTTAAAAACAAATAAAAAAGATCACTCTTCAAGATTAGGTCTTTTAAAAATGGTTGGTAAAAGAAAAAGACTTTTAGCATATTTAAGAAAAACTGATTACGCTAGATTCACTTCTTTAGTTGCAGACTTAGGAATTAGAGCTAAATAATTTTTATTAAAAATTACGCTTTAAAAGGTTGCAAGAATTTTCTTGCAACCTTTTTTTTTAAATTAAACTAAAAAAAAGAGAATTAATCGCAAATAATAATTAATATTAATAATTGTTTTTGTAGAATAAACAAAAAATAAGATTGGAATATAGATGTTACTTACTAAAAAGAGTGAATATGCTCTACTTTCATTAATATCAATAGCAAAAAGTGATACTCCAAAAAATGTGGATGTTTTATCACGAGAATTAAATATTCCAAAATCTTTTTTAGCAAAAATTATGCAAAATTTAGCCAAGCATGATATAGTAGTTTCACATAGAGGTGTAAATGGTGGATTTATTTTAAAAAAACCATATGATGAGATTACAGTTTTAGAGATTACTACAGTTGCTGAAGAAAAGGTACCTTCTGTATTTGAGTGTTCACCTTCTGCTGGGTCTTGCCCTTCAGATATAGCAAATGCTTGTAATGTTTGGCCTTTATTAAACAATCTTCAAACAAAAATAAATGTATTCTTAAGTGGTTTAACTCTTAAGGATATAGCTTCATGAGGTTTTTTCACTTATCACATACAGATTTAGATGGATATAGTTGTCAACTTATTACAAAAGAGTTTTTTAAAGAGGGCTTTTTTTACAATGCAAACTATGGTTTAGAGGTTAAACTAAATCTAAAAAAAATTCTTGAAGATATAAAAAAATATAAAGAAGATGATATTGTTTTTTTCATAACAGATTTAAATCTTACTTTAAATGAATCAAAAGATTTACAAAAAGCAATTAAAAATCTAAAAGAAGAAGGATTTAACATAAAACTTCAACTTTTAGACCATCATGCAACAGGACAAAAAAGTGCTGAAAAATATGATTGGTACTACTTAGACACAAGTAGATGTGCTGCAAAAATCACTTATGATTATATGATGAAGGAGTATGCTGCCTTTGATGAAGAAACATCGATGTGGTTAAAACCTTTGATCGATGCAGTAAATGCAATAGATATCTGGCTTGATAATGAAGAAAAAAACTTTGAGTTTGGAAAAGTATTACTTACTATGATTAGTCAAGTAAGGGAAGTAAATAATGTATTATTTGCAGATTTAAATAGAGATTTTAGACATTTTTTATTGAAAAAAGCTTCTGAATATCTATACTTAGAAAAAGCAAACATCAAACTTGATAGTGATATCCATAAATTAAAAAAAGAGTTTTTAAATCAAGATGGAGTAGATGATACTTTAGATAATTTAAGTGCAAAATATTTGGTTAAATCTTTAGCCAACTTAAAAGAAAATCTAACAGTTACATATAAAGATCATAAAGGATTATTAACTTATACTTTAGGTTCAATCTCAATACCTGCAAATGCTTTTTTAATGGCAAATGAAGAGTATGACTTTTTTATAGATGTAAGTAAAAAAGGTAGTACTTCTTTTAGAGCTGATGGAAAAGTTGATGTATCTTTAATCGCTCAAAAGTTAGCAGATGGTGGAGGTCACCCAAATGCTGCTGGATGTTATTTTGAAGATTTTAAAGAAACAATAAACTATGAAGATGTAAAAAGATTTATCCAAACAAAACTTGATAGTCTAGTTTAGATTAACCACTACATTGATTATCGTCAAAATCAGTGTTTAGAACAGTTCCTGTTATAAATTTAAACTCAATTAAATAATCATCATCTAAAGAGATGATTTTATAATCAAAATTTTCTTCAATTTTTGGAAAAAGACCCATTGGTCTTTGATGGTTTTTCATCAAAACTCTTTTATTTTCACTGTCTAAAAGTTGAAGGGCTACTAAAGCATTTACCATAGGATGGGGTGGTGTACACATAGATGTATCAAAATAATAGTAGATTAAACCATCTTTTTCAAATTGAAAAAAGTCAACTGTAGAATTTTTTATATCTATTTTTTTTGCATCTTTTAAATTACTTAAAATATTATCATCCATAAATTATCCAATAAATTTTTATGAATGATAATATAATTTTTGTAAAAAACTACTCAAACTCTTTTGTTTCAAAGTTGTAATACTCAATAGATCCATCTTCTATTTTATAATACCAACCATGGATATTAAGTTGTTTATTTTGTATTTTTTCACTAACTTTTGGATAAGTAAGAAGATTTTCTAATTGAAAAACTACAGAGTTTTTTTCTGTAAGTCTATATTTTTCTTCTTCAGTGATTGTAGAGCCAAAATTATTTAATACATAGTTTTTTGCTTTTTCACCTAGCTGTAGCCATTTTTTTGTATGAATCAATGAAATGTCATCTTTTAAATCCATATATAAAGATCTACAAGCTCCACAGTGTGAATGTCCACATACTACAATATGTTCAACATTTAAAACACTTACTGCATATTCAATCGCTGCAGCATTTCCATGAAAATCTTGGTCTGCTTTAAATGGTGGAACAAAGTTACCAACATTTCTTACAATAAACAAATCTCCTGGTTTTGAATCCAATATTAAATCAGGTACGACTCTACTATCACTACACCCAATAAATAATACATTGGGTGTTTGTCCTTTTTGAACTAGAGTATCAAAATCGTTTTTATAGTCATTAAACTTTGTTTGTCTAAATGACTCATTTCCTTGTTTTAACTCTTCTATTGTCATATTTTTCATTAGTGTTTTACTTTTAAATTTTTTGCTTTTATATTATCCAAAAGTTTCATAATTGAAGCTATTTTTTGCTCCTCTTCTAGTAGATGATCTTTTGCATGAAGAGTAAATAAATCCATTTTTTTATCTAAATAGTTTGTAGTAAATTTACCAGCAATAAAATCTTCATCCCTTACAATCTCTCTATGTAATTGAATATTTGTAGGAAAACCTTCTAATACAAACTCATCTAGTGCCCTTTTTGCTTTTCTTACTGCACCATTCCAATCTAATGCCCATACAATTAATTTACCAATCATAGAGTCATAGTTTGCAGGAACTTTATATCCTGTATAAGCACAAGAATCAAGTCTAACTCCAGGACCATTTGGAGTAAGATAAGTTTTAATAGTTCCTGTTGATGGCATAAAACCTTTTTGAGGATTTTCTGCATTGATTCTAAACTCAATTGCATAACCTCTAAAAACAATCTCCTCTTGTAAGAATTTGATTTTATCACCCTCTGCTATTTCAATCATTCTTTGAATAATATCAACTCCTGAAGTAATCTCTGTAACTGGATGTTCAACTTGAACTCTTGTATTCATCTCAATAAAGTAGATATTATCATTATCATCAACTAAAAACTCAACAGTACCAACACTTTCATATCCCAATTTAAACATAGCTTTTGTAGAGATTCTATATAACTCTTTTCTTGTATTATCATTTAATCTTGGAGATGGAGATATCTCTATAACTTTTTGGTGTCTTCTTTGAATAGAGCAATCTCTTTCACCTAAATGAACTACATTTCCATATTTATCAGCAATAATTTGAATCTCAATATGTCTTGGATTCTCAACATATTTTTCAATAAAAACTTGACCATTTCCAAAATATTTTAATGCTTCATTTGTAGCACTTTCAAACATAGAATCAAACTCTTTTTCAGCTCTTACGATTCTCATTCCTCTTCCACCACCACCAAAAGCTGCTTTAATAATTATAGGAAAACCAATCTGGGCTGCTATTTTTTTTGCTTCATTTTTATCTTCTACAGGTTCATCAGTACCTTCTAAAACTGGTACACCAACTTTTTTCATGGCAACTTTTGATGCCATTTTATCTCCAAAAAGTGCAATATGTTCAGGTTTTGGACCAATAAAGATAATTCCATTCTCTTCACAAGCTCTAGCAAAATCTGCATTTTCACTTAAAAATCCATATCCTGGATGGATTGCATCACAATTAGCTTTTTTTGCAATTGAGATGATAACTTCATAGTTTAAATAGGCTTGAATCAAATCTCCCATAATAGGATAACACTCATCTGCTTTTCTAACCCACAACCCTTCTACATCAATTTCAGAAAATATAGCAACACTTGTTATCTCAAGTTCTTTACAAGCTCTAACAATTCTTAAAGCAATCTCACCTCTGTTTGCAATTAATACTTTTGATATTTTTTTCATCTTGACCCTTTTTGTTTTTTCTGCTTAATTGTAGAATTAAAAAAAGAAAAAATCTTTATATCTTGTGCTATATATTTGACTTTTTTATGCTAAAAAAATTGTCTATTTGTGCTTTAAATTTAGTTTAAAAGTGATATTATATTTCATGAAAAAAGAAACCTTGCAAAAAAGAATAAAAATAGCAAATGATATTATGTATTACATATACACACATATCGACACTCATATCGATATTGAAGAGCTTAGTATTGATTTGGATATTAGTAAGTTTCATATGCAAAGAATATTTAAAGAGGCCTTTGATAAAAATATTTATGAAAGTATAAAATCGATTAGATTACAAAAGGCTGCAAATCTATTATTGACAAATAAATATTCTACTATCTCAGATATTGCTAGTTCATGTGGATATAGTTCACATTCTTCATTTATAAAAGCATTTTCAAATAGATTTGAGATTTCTCCAAAGCTTTGGAGAAATGGTGGATATAAAGAGTATAGTGAAAAAATAATGAGACAATCTAAAAAAGCTATGCAATCAACTGCTAACTTCTCACGTCTAACTCCTACAATAGTTAAAATGCCAGAGATTGAAGCTTTTTATATTAGAAATAAAGGTTACAATATAAATATACAAGAGACTTGGCAAAAACTACAAACTTTGATATTAAGTAATGATATCAAAGAGTATAAACAAATAGCACTTTTACATGATAATCCAGTTATAACACCTTTAAATGAGTGCCAATATATAGCTTGTATACAAACAGATGAAAAAACCGAAACACTTTTACAAAGGGTTCCTAAATTTAAAATTTCAAAAGGTGTATATGCAAAGTTTGATTTAAAAGGACACCAAGGTGATATTTTAAAATTTATAAATTGGGTTTATCATGAGTGGTTGATAAACAGCGAATATGAAACCACTATTAAACCATCATATATAATCTATCATAAAAACAATTTTCTAAGTGATGATAATGAATTTGATATGAGTTTTTATGTTTCAATTAGATTCTAAAAAAAACTTGTATAAAGTATAACTAACCAAGTAATTACAAAAATAGAGATACTTAAAAAAACTGCTGCACTTCCAGCATCTTTTGCTCGACCTGCCATATCATGGTGTTCTAAAGTTACTAAATCCACAACCCTTTCAATTGCACTATTAATAGCCTCTGTTAGAGGCATCCCCATAAGGGTTATAAACATTATTAGTTTATTTGTTAAGCTTGTGTCTATTATAAAAATCACTGGAATTAGGATTATTACTATTAAAAGTTCTAATCTAAAAGAGCTTTCAGTTTTTAATAAATCCGTTAAACCTTTTAGTGCATATGTTGTATTTTTTATAAAATTATACTTAGGTTGATTTCTCAAGATTTTGTCCTTTTAAAATTTGTTATTAGTTTTACTATAATTAAGATTAATAACCAACTTAATAGCATGGTTATTATAGTATGACTTAAAAAATGATCTCCTAAAACCATTTTATATAAACCCATACTCCACGCAATACTTAGAGCAAAAGTTATTGCTCTTTTTTGATTTTTAGCACTTTTAAATAAGAAAAAAAGTGAAAGCAGGGCAAATCCACCACTTGCATGACCTGCAGGCCAACATTTTGCTTTTGATGTTTGTACAAAATCTTTAGGATATGAATCAAATACCTTAACATCAGGATAGTCCCCATTAAAATGAACTATTTTACAAGGACAAGGAGTGTTTGTAACAGCTTTTAGTGCTCCAACACATAAGGGAACTATTATCCCTGATAATAAGACAATAATTAGACCTTTTTTATATTCTTGGATGATTTTTTTCTTTCTAAAAAAAATCAGCGATATAAGTATAGATAATAAAAATAGTATCAATACAACTTTTAATCCATCATATAAAAAAAGTTTTAGGATAGGTTCATTTTTATCTAGTAACCAAGTTTTAGTTTCAAAATTATAAAAATAATCTTGAACATAAATATCTAGATTTGTTAATTGAAAAAGGGCAATAACTCCTATTAGTAAAATAGAAGTTATTATTAGTTGTTTATTCAGGTTTAGTTGCATTGTATAATATATCTTTTGTTTTATCATAAACTTTTGTTTCAACCTCAAATAATCCCAAAAGTGTATGAAATAAATTATCTTGAGAAAACTCTTTATTTTTATAAGAAGAGAGTTTCTTTACATCAATGTCCTCTTTTATTTCACCTTCACCAAACCACATAAAAGAAGCTATATGTTTTTGTTCATTTGGAGCAATTATATAAGGTATTCCATGTAGATAAAAACCATTTTCTCCTAAACTTTCCCCATGATCACTCATATATAGCATAGCTGTTTCATAATCTTTTGAATAGGGTTTTAAAAAGTTTATAACTTTTGATAAAAAATAATCTGTATATAAAATTGCATTATCATAAGCGTTGCTTACCTCTTCTTGAGTACATTTTTCAAGTTGATTGGTTTTACAAACAGGGGTAAATTTCTCAAAAGCTTTAGGATATCTTTTATAATATGCTGGTCCATGATTTCCCATTTGATGTAGAACTATCAAGATATCTTCATTTTTATGCTTTTTGATATAATTATCTAATCCTACAAGCATCCCCTCATCTCTACACTCTACGTCATCACACATTGTATTTGTTTCAGATGTTCTAAAATCTTCATATTCAACTCTATTAGCTACACCTTTTGAACTAGAATTATTATCTCTCCATAAAACATTAATAAATTTTGTATGATTTAATACATCAATAACATTTTCAGTTGAAACTCCTTTTTTATAATCATAAGTATCTTTATTATATATAGAAAACATACAAGGAACTGAATGGGCAGTTGATGTCCCACAAGAATACATATTTGGAAAGTTTATAATCTCTTCTTTTTTTAAAAGAGGGTTTGTTTCTTTATTGTATCCATTTAGAGAAAATCTATCTGCTCTAGCTGCTTCACCTACAACCATAATTATTAGTTCTGTTTTTTCAGTTTCTGTTTCATTTCCTTTTTCATTGATTATTGCATCATTACCTATAGTTTTTAATACAATAGGACCTTTGTTTAGGCTATTTGTGTATTTTCCTATACTATAAATCCAATATATAGGATTGACATGGTATCTTAATGGTTTATGTTCTCTAAAAAATGAACTATAAAATTTACTAAATGATAAAACAGTAGCAACAATAATTATTAAAGATAAAATTATCATTTTTATTTTTGAATAAAATTCACCTTTTAAATTTTTATATTCTATTTTTGTTTTATAAACTAAAATTGAGGGTAATACTCCTAAAAGTAAAACATACATAATAAGTTTTATACTAAATAAATCTATAGATTCATCTAAATTTGTTTGAAGAGTATTTCTAATCATCTCACTATCAATAATAGTATTATATGTATCCATAAAATATGCAGTAAATGAAGACACAAATAAAGTTATAATCAAGATAGGTTTAGTTGTATATTTACTACTAAATAATGTAAAAATAAAAACATTAAGAAAGATTAATACCAATGTTGTTGAAGATATATAAATTAAATTTATCCCTTCTGTGCCATATACATTTACAACAGCTTTAAAAAAACTATAGTTGTAAAAAGCTGCAAGTAAGATAGAAATAAATAAAATTAGTTTGTTTGTTGTAATATTTTTCATTTGACCTCTTTTATAAAGTTAGAATTGTAATGTTCAAAAATTAACAATATGATAACGAACCATTAATCAAAAAGTTTAAAAATATGTTTACTTGATTTTAGCTATTATCAAAAGAAAATAAAAAGGATTATTAATGGAGTGTGAATTTCATGCATCCTTTTTTTAATAAATCCCTAAAATATGGCATGTATAGGCACTTTCTAACATATTAAAAATTCAAAAAGTCCGACGATAGTCCGATTGAAATTTTTAAAATCTAGAGTTTTAAAAAGCCAAAAAAATCAAAAAATCAATAAAAATTATAATAATCAAACTTTTAAATGGATACATTTTTACATATGGAATTTTTATTATTAAGAAAAATGATATAAAAGCTATTATTAAAATAAATAGCATATTTAAATCTGTATAAGTTTGTAATATTGCTCCAACCATAGGAGCAGTTGCTAAAAGCATAAATCCAAATATAATATATCTATATAGAAAATTTCCAACACCTTTTACAATAGCTTCATATTTTCTTCTTTGATACTCTTCATATCTTTCAATGTCTTTAAAATCATCATCACCAAATTTTTTACCATTAAACATTTTTTCTCCTATTTATTATGGATTTTTTTAAGCTTTTCATGCGCCTGATTTATATTTTGCATAATCTCGTTATAAAGTTCAAATTCCTCAAAATGTAAATCAGGATGATAAATCTTCACAAGCAATCTATATGCTTTTTTAATTTCATTATAATCATCTTCACTACTTACGCCTAACACAATATAAGCACTAGGACTATAAAACCTTTCAAACTCTCCATATGCTTCTTTTTTTTCTTCTCTTACTTCTTCTTGTGAACTTTCTTCATAATAACTTTCTTGTTTTTCTTCTTCACTATATGAATTATTAGTTTCTTCATTGTAAGAGTGTTTTTGTTTATACTCCTCATATCTTTCTTTATAATCTGAATTATCTTTTTTATAATTAAAAGAAAATGTTTTTAGAAAAATGTAGATTGAATTAAGCCAATTTAAAAATCTAAGAATTTTGTAGTATAGGGTTATAAAAAAGTAATATGTATTAACGCTCATCATCTTTATAGTCTCAATAATCTCTGGAATAAAATATCTTAAAAATCTAATTTGTGGAATAATAAGTCCTAGACCTACTAGCATTTTCATATCATATATTATTCTTGGGTCATCCATTGTAAAAAGTAGATATATTCCAAAGAAGCTGTAAAGCAAATGTAAAAATAAATTGTCAGCTTTTTTTGAAAAGTGAAAAGGGAAATAAAACATAAGAGCTACTATTAAAAAGTTTGGAATATCCATAGAAGATATTTCAGCTTGAAGTTCAGATATAAAACTCATTATTAACTCCAATCAATATTTTCTAAATCAACATATTCAATATGATCTTCATGTATAAAACTTTTTACTTCATAAGGCTTTATTTTAGAAAATGAGCTATACATTAAATCTTTGTAATATGGTTTTATATCTAGTTTTAAAGGTTTTTTATTTGAATAAACTAAAAGAGCTTCATTATCTTTCATAGTTCTAATATCACTAGCATTCATCACGTTTTCTTTTTGATTATAGTAGTTACCATTAAAATCTTTTTTAGTTACTTCTTTTTGCCCAAACATTCTTTCTAAAGATGTTGCTAAATCTAAATCAGCTCCACTATAAATTAATTTTGTTGCAATACCACCCTCTAATATTGTTTTTGCTTTATTCTTTGAATAAAGCTCTTCTAATTGGCTTATATTTTGTAAGATGATTGAAATAGATACTTTGTACTTTCTAATGGTTGTTATTATGCTAGAAAACTTTGGAATTTGCATATTTCCAAATTCATCAAGTAAACAATAGATTGCTAAATCATTTTTTGTAGGAAATTTGTCTAGCATAGTATTAAATAGTTGTGTATAAAATAGATTGAGTAAAAAGCTATATTGTTCTTGTTGAGTTTCTTTTACTCTAATATAAACAATTGATTTTTCTTCTCTTAACTTTTCAAAATTAAAAGAGTTGGAGTAGGTTAGTTTTTCTAAGTTTTCATTAATACCAATAGGACTTAAAGCAATATTTGCGGTTGTTAAAAAAGATTGTATAGTTTTTTCACTTCCACTTATAAAACCTTTGTATTCATTGAAAGTTTTATCATCTGCATATCTTTTTACAAATTCATCTAATCCTTCTCCATTTGAGCCAAAATGATTTAACATATATCTAACATTAGCTAAGTTAATAAATCTTTTATCATTAGTTGATTTTAAAACTTTGATTAAAATAGAAATTATACTTTTAGCCCCATCACTCCATATTCTATCATCAGCTTTTTGACCTTTTAAACCCGATGAAGCAATTAAAATATCACTTATAACATCAATGTCTATAGAACTATTGGCATATTCCAAAGGATTGTATCTTATAGATTCATCTAAAACTAAAGGGTCTAAAACATATATTTTAAAACCTTTTTGTGATAAATAGCCACTTGTTTTATTAAATATTTCTCCACTTAAATCAGTTATTACTAAACTACATTTTTCATTTGATAGTTTATAAATATTTGGTAATACATAAGATGTTGTTTTACCACCACCAGTTCTTGAAATTAAAGCTAAGTGTTTAAAACTCTCTTCTTCTGAAAGTCTTTTATTCTTCCCATCAATTAAAAGCCCTGTATTAAATCTAGAAAAGATTTTTAGCTCATCTTGTCTATTCATCATACCATCATCTTTTAATGGTGGTTTGGTAATATATGAAAGTAGTATTGAAAAAGGGTTTAAAAATCTAATTCCAAAGTTTCTAAGAAATTTATTCATAAATGAAATGATTATAAAACTAAATATTATCAGTAAAATTAGTGAGCCAATAGATTCCATAATTAACCTTATTTTTTATAGAATTAATTTTATATTAATTAAGGTTATTTTTTACTTTTATATCTTCATCTTTCAAATGTTCTTTCATCTTTAAATCTTTGCCGTTTAATCTCTCTATCTTTGATTTTCTCTAATCTTTTT
>QKDL01000041.1 GCA_003252105.1 Arcobacter sp. | reverse complement strand
GGTAAAAAAAGATTCGCTAAGCTTATTGAAGATAATTATAAATTACCATTTGCTGACCAACAAGAGGTATTTCTTTATGAAATGATGAACTATCAAAAAAATCAAGATAGAAATGACGACATGGCTATTGTAGGAATAAAAATATGAAAAATAAAAAAGACAATCAATACATAGGTAAATTTTTAGAAAAAGATTATACTCAATTCAAAGATGGTATCTTAGAATTATTAGATGATTATAAAAGAAAAAGTGAAAGACTTGATAAAATAATAAAACAAAGTGATAAATTTCAATTACAATTATTAAAAGCTAATGAAGAACTTGACATATATAAAAATGATTTAGAAAAAAAAGTTCAAGAAGAGATAGAAAAAAGAGAAGAAAAAGAAAAAATGCTTTTAGAGCAATCTAAATTTGCTGCAATGGGTGAGATGATTGATGCAATAGCTCATCAATGGGCACAGCCTTTAAATATTCTAAATATGTACAATCAAACTCTTTTATATGATTTTGAAGCAGAAAAAATAGATAAAGAATATATAGAAAACTTTCAAAAAAAAGTTTTTTCAACAATAGAACATATGAACTCAACATTAAATGATTTTAGAACTTTTTTTAGACCAAATAAAGAGATTGAAAACTTTTGTTTACTCGATTGTATTAAAAATGTATGTTTATTTG
Organism: Arcobacter sp.; assembly: GCA_003252105.1. Taxonomy (GTDB): domain Bacteria; phylum Campylobacterota; class Campylobacteria; order Campylobacterales; family Arcobacteraceae; genus Halarcobacter. The sequence continues at coordinate 5,007 of QKDL01000041.1, read as the reverse complement.
TTAAAGATGAATTTATAAAAGAACAGATAAATATCTCTTTGAATATCCCTAGTGATATCTCAGTTTTTGCTATAGAAGCAGAGTTTAAACATATAATTTTAAATATAATAAATAACTCAAAAGATGCCTTTATACAAAATAAAATTAAAAATAGACAGATTAATATTGAAGCATTCAATAAAGAAAATTTAATATTTATTGAAATAAGTGACAATGCAGGTGGTATTTCTGAAGAGATTATTGACAAAGTTTTTGATGCAAATTTTACTACAAAAGAGGATAAGGGTTCAGGGGCAGGTCTTTATATGTCTTCTTTAATTGCACAAAAGAATCATATTGATTTAGAAGTTAAAAATATTGATGAGGGGGTACTTTTTATCCTAAGAAAAGAGATACTTTTATAAGGAATTAAAGTGTATAAAAAAAATCTATTTTTAATCAACTATATATTTATTTTATTGATTTTCACTTGTTCAGCTTTTGCAAGTGACTCAAATGGATTTGTTCTTACACAAAAAGAAGAAAAATGGCTTTCTTCAAAAAAAGAGATTAAAATTGGTATACAAAATAACTGGATACCACTTAGCTATATGGAAAATGGCAAACCAAAGGGTTTAGGCGTAGATTATATTAATCTTATAAATAAATATCTTCAAAATAAGTTAACTATTGTTCCTGATACTTTTAAAAATAACTTAGAAAAAGTAAAACAAGGTTCAATCGATATAATGATTGATATTACACCAAATGAAAGTAGAAAAAAATATTATTCTTTTACTACACCTTATGTAGATATACCGCACTACATATTAACAAGAAAAAATACTCCAAATGAATTTAATAAAATAGAAGATATCAAAGGTAAAACTATAGCTGTTGAGAGTGGTTATGGGATTATTAAAACACTAAAAAATATGCAACTTGAATTAAATTTTAAATATTATAAAGATAGTGTCGATGCAATTGAAGCTTTAGCTTCTGGTGAAGCAGATTTATATATAGGAAATAGAGCCGTTGCAAATTATATAATTCAAAAAAACTTTATTACTAATCTAAAGTTTCAGGGAAAATCTACAATTAGTCGTTCTATTCTAGCTTTTGGAGTAAATAAAGAAAATGAGATTCTTAGAGACATCATCCAAAAAGCATATGATGATATAACCAATAAAGAGAAACAAACTATTTTTGAAAACTATGTTGGTACTATATCTTTAAATAACAATTTGAATTTAACTAAAGAGGAAAAAAAGTGGATTAATGAACATCCCATTTTAACTATTGGAAATGAATATGATTATGCACCATGGGATTTTAATAAAAATGGGCAACCAATGGGATACTCTGTTGACTATCTTAATTTATTAGGTTCAAAACTTGGAATTAAATTTCGTCATAATCTTGATACGTGGGATGAACTAACAAAAAAATTACAAAATAAAAAAATTGATTTACTCCACACAATGTACAAAAATGATACTACTAGAAAAAATATTTTGTATTCAGAGCCATATAAAAAAATCATTAATGCAATTTTTGTTCATAAAAATGATGATACTATTAAATCATTAGAAGACTTGTCTAATAAAACAGTTAGTATCACAAAAGGTGATTCAACAATTGTTTCACTAAAAGAATTAAATCCTTCAATAAAAATCATAGAACCAAATGGTTATATTGATTCTATAAAAGATGTTGCATTTAAACGAGCTGATGCAACAATTGTAGAACTTGGTGTTGCAAATTATCTAATAAATGAGTTTAATATCCCTAACATCAAAATTGTTGATGAAGTTGAGTTTAAAAGCAAATTTATTGACTATAGTTATTGTTTTGGAGTAAGAAATGACTATCCTATTTTAATCTCTATTTTAAATAAAGCCATGAATAATGTAAGTGATGATGAAAAACGTCAACTGGATATTAAATGGCTGAACTATTCAACTAGTATAAATGGGGTAAAGAAGAAAAGAATTATTAAATTAAATGACGATGAAAAACAATGGCTTGAGTTACATAAAGAGATTCGTTTTACAGGAGATCCTGACTGGTTACCATTTGAAGCTTTTAATAACTCTGGTGAATATATGGGAATTGTCTCGGAATATCTTAAGATATTTGAAGATATGCTCGAAATAAAATTTAAACCTATTAAGCCCGATTCGTGGAGTGAAGCAGTACAAATGACTTTAGATGGAAAAGTGGATGTGATTTCAGAAGTTGTTTCTAAAAATAAAGTAAGTAAAGCTATGTCATATACTTCACCATATATTAAAACTCCACTTGTAACTATAGTTCATAAAGATTCAAATATTTCATCTATTCAGGATTTAAATAATTTTAAAGATAAAAAAATTGCCTACGTAAAAGATTATGGGTATATAGATGATTTAAAAAAGAAATACCCATCAATCACTTTTAGTGAAGTGTCAACTGTCAAAGATGGCCTAGAAAAATTAGCATTAAAACAAATTGATATAATGATACTTACATTAACAATTGGCTCATATAATATCAATTCAATGGGTTTATCAGAACTTAAAATTGTTGGAAAACTACCTATTGAGATGAATCTTGGATTAGGAGTAAGAAAAGATTGGCAAAAATTTATTCAAATATTAAACAAAGCTATCAAGTCAATTGACAAACAAGAACAACAAAATATTATGAAACACTGGGTTCTTGAAGAAAATCAAAAGATTGATTTAACATCAAATGAAAAAAAATGGATAGAGAATAATAAACAAATAAAATATGTATATGATATAGATTGGTCACCATTTGAATGGAGAAACGAAGTTGGAAAACATGCAGGAATTATCCATGATATTCTATCTTTAATAAAACAAAAAACAGGTGTCAACTTTGAGCAAGTTGATACAAAAAATTGGACTGAAGCACTTGATTTAGTAGAAAATAATAAAGCCTCTATGTTTAGTGCAATAGGGGAAAATAAAAAAAGAAATGAGTATCTTAATTTTACAAAAAATACAATTTTTAATACCCCTTATGTTTTTGTTACAAGACAAAATGATAAAAATGATTATTTAGATACTTTTAAAAATATAAAAAATCAAAGAGTAGCACTGGTTCAAAACTATGCAATAGAAGATATTATTAAAGTCAATCAAACAAATTTAAAATATACGACAACCAAAACAGTAAAAGAAGGATTTGAAAAACTTAGAAATAAACAAATTGATATATTTATTGTAAATGCTGTAACTGCTAAATATTATATTAATAGACAAGGTTTTAATGATTTAAAAATATCAGCAAAAACAGAATTTAGTCTCAATCTAAAAATAGCCTTGAGAAAAGAGTTAGGTGAAATACCAATTGGTATTATAGATAAAGCTTTAGAATCAATAACTGAGAAAGAGCGTTCAGACATCTATTTTAAATGGACAGAAGCATTAATAGAAAATAAAATAGACTGGAGTTTGGTTTATAAAATTTTAGCTGGAGCCTTTTTTATTTTACTTATAATTGCTTTTTGGAATAGAAAACTCAAACATGCAGTAGATCAAAAGACAGAAGAGGTAACAAAATTATTAAAAGATTTTGATAAAAATATCATAGCAAGTGAAGCAGATACAAAAGGAAAGCTAACCTATGTAAGTGAAGCTTTATGTAAAGTATCTGGTTACTCTAAAGAGGAGCTTTTAGGTAAACATTTTTCCATTTTTTTTCCCAAATCTGTAAGACAAGATGAAATAAAAAATATAATCCAAATAATAAAGAGTAATGATACAACTGAATTCAAAAAAGTTATAGAAACAAAAAAAGATGGTACAGAATATTATGTAAATGTTTATATTACATTAAAAAAAGATAAATATGACAATATTGTTGGATGGAGTGCTATAAGGGAAAATATAACTTCGCAAGTTGAAGTTGAAAACCTAAGTAAAAACTTAGAAAAATTAGTAGATGAAAGAACCCTAGAATTAACACAAAATAAACAGTTTTTAGATGCACTTTTAGACTCACAAGAACAAATAGTAATTACAACAGATGGTCAAACACTACGAAGTGCCAATAAAAAATTCTTAGAATTTTTTGGTATTAAAAATATAGATGAATTTAAAAAAGATTATGATTGTATTTGTGATAGATTCAATAAAGATGAAAATGGTTCCTATTTACAAAAATATATGAATAATCAAAGTTGGATAGAATATCTTTTAGAGAATAATACTACTATTCAAAAAGCTGTAATAATTAAAGATGGTATAGAATATATCTTCTCTGTTACTGCTGCAACTATGCCTATAGAAAAAGGAAAAATAAAATCTGCAGTATTCACAGATATAACAGAATTAGAAAATGTTAGAAAAAATATAGAAATGATTTTATCAAATATAATGCTTCCTGTATTAATAACCTCAAAAAAAGATAGAACTATTCTTTATGCAAATGAATACTCATCAATTCAATATGAAATACCTGTAGAAAAACTGATTGGAAAATCAATAGATTCTGTATATACAAATTTAGATCAAAAAGATGAGATTCTAACCCAAATGCAACAATATGGTTATGTAGAAAATTTAGAACAAAGATACAAAACTAATAATGAAAAAGAGTTTATTGCTTTACTTTCTGTTAAACCTATCAAATATAATAATGAAGATGCATTTATTGGTATGGTCGTTGATATAACTAGACAAAAAGATATTGAAGAAGAGTTAAGGCATGTATATAAAAACACCCAAGATAGTATAGAGTATGCATCATTAATACAACATGCACTTATTCCTTCTAATGATCTATTTAGAAAATATTTTAGTGATTATCTTACTATTTGGCATCCTAAAGATATTGTTGGTGGTGATATTTATCTTTTTGAAGAACTTAGAGATGACAATGAGTGTATTCTTATGGTAATAGATTGTACGGGTCATGGTGTCCCTGGTGCTTTTGTTACTATGCTTGTTAAAGCTATTGAAAGACAAATTATTTCAAATATCAAAAACTCTACTGAAATTGTTAGTCCTGCCAAAATTC
>QKDL01000079.1 GCA_003252105.1 Arcobacter sp. | reverse complement strand
AATAAATTTTATTAATTGTAATTTTAAACATTTTTCTAACTAAATATGGATAATAATAGTTTAAAAAAAGGAGTTATTATGAGATATTTAAAAGTTATTACTCTTCTTGGTTTGATAATCATATTTTTTAATGGATTTTGGTCAGGTAAAACAGATGCTGAAAAAAAAGAAGAAAGGATAAAAGTAAGAGATACAACATTAAAAGATTTGTATAAATATGACCCCGAAGCTAAACAAATACTAAAAAAAGCTTATGGATATGCAGTTTTTAGTAATATAGGTGTAAATTTGATTTTATTATCAGCAGAGGGTGGAATAGGTGTAGCCCATGACAATGCAACAAATAAAAATATTTATATGAATATGGCTTCTGGTGGTTTAGGTTTTGGTCTTGGAGTCAAAGATTTTAGAGCTGTTTTTATTTTTGAAAATAAAAAAGTTTTTTATGATTTTGTAAACTTAGGATGGGAAGCAAATGCTCAAGCAGATGCTGCAGCAAAAGTTGGTAAAAAAGGTGGAGCAATAGGTGGTGCTATAACAGTTGCACCAGGTATAAGATTGTACAAGATGACAAAAAATGGTTTAGCTTTGCAAGCAACAATTCAGGGTACAAAATACTGGAAAGATACTGAACTTAACAAGTAGATATTTCTATCTACTTGCTGCATAAACATGAAGTTTTCTAATCATTTCAAACTCTTCATCACTTTTTGCATTTTCTGCTATAACTTTTATATTAAGTAAAGTTGATAATTCTTGAATTGATTCTACAAAACTTTGTTTAGATGAATCGTTTTGAATCTCATTTGTATATTCTCTAGCTAGTCTAATAAAATCTAAATTGAAATCTTTTAGATTATCAAGAGGGATAAACTTAGTTTCAAACCTTTTTACAATAATTTTAGAGCCTGAATTATGTATATAATCACAAAACTTTTTAAACACTTCAACATCTTTTGCAACAGCATAAGCTGTAATTGAAAAGGCTAAAAGTGGTGCAATCTCTTTATGTTTAGTAATAGTTTTTTGAAGCCAAATAATAAATTCATTATTACAAATAGAGTTTATAGATAAATTGATAGTAATTGGATGTTTTATACTATGTATATTGATATACTCAATAACTTTTGAGATAACAGCTTTATCTAAATCAATAATTTTTTCATATTTTTCAGCAATTGATACAAAAGTACCTATTGGTATATCATTGTTTTCTTTATCTTTTAGATGAGTAAAAGCTTCTTGCATAACTATCTCTTTCTCATCCTTTGTTAGGTCATAGGCACTATTTATATAATCTATATTAAACAATTTATTATCAATAATATCAAATACCAAATCTCTCCACTCTTCCATATCTCTTGAAAGATCAGCTTTATCTCTTATAAAAAATTCATTAGGTCCAATCAGTTTTGCTTTTTCAAAAGCTTCATTTGCTGCTTGTAACATCTCAGGTGTTGTTCCAAAAGTATTAAATGGAGTTGCACCAATATGAGCAATCTCTTTTTTCTCAAACTCTTCAGATAAAAGTTCGAATTTTTGTTTTAGTAGATTACAAACTTTTTTAGCACATTCATAATCACAATCTTTTGCAAGTAAAACAAACTCAGAACCAAAAAATCTATAAGCTTTTATATTTAAGTTTTTTTCTTCCAATAAAGAAGCTAGAGTATTGGCAAATTCAACAATAAATTTATTAACTTCACTATTTGTATGTTTTTTTGCATATTGTGCTAAATCATCAATTCTTACATTAAACACATATCCATTTGCTTTTTGAATAAACATCTCTTTCATATCTGTTTCAAAAGTAGATTTCAAAGGTAGTTTTGTAAGTTCATCTTGAGATAGTTTTTTTGATAATTGTTCAAGATTTTTATTTAATTTATTTATGATATTTTCTATTTTTATAGACATATCGTTCATAGATATTGCTACATTTTTAATCTCTGTAGTCCAAGGAAGTTGTGATATTGTTTTAAAGTTTCCTTGGGCAATATCTTTTGCAAGTTTTTCAATTCTTTTAAGTGGTTTTAATAAATATTGTACAAATATAAATAGAAAAATAATCGATAAAACAAATGCTATAGCTGAATATATTATTGAGTTTTTTGCTTGTTCATAAAGTTTTGCATAAGCATCACCAGGGTTTGCACTTACATATATAATAGCAGCGGTATTCCAACCATCTGAAATCTCACTAAACTTTTCTTCTAAATCCATTTTTATTAGATGTATAAACCATGAAGGAACATATTCAAATTTTACATCTCTTTTTTCTTGAAATATTATTTTATTTATAGTTATATTTGCAAAAGTATTGATTTTATTATCATCATTTACTGCTGTAAATTCAAAAGTGATATTTCCACCATTTTTATACTCTGTTGATGGAATATATCTGTAGAGTTGGGTGTCATCATTTATTGAAAAAGTATTATCAGGAGAGTTTGTTATATTTTCCAATTGTTCAAGTTTTTTATTTAAAATCGCATCTGATTCAATTTTTTCAACTTTTCCAAATTTTGGATCAACAAAAACTTTTGTGATTTTCCAATTATCTATTAAGTCAATATGTGTTGAGGCATCAAGTAATTCTCTTTGAGAAATTGTAAAGTTTGCATCTTCTAGTCTAAGCTCTTTGTAAAAACCACTATTTGATATAGCTCTTATAATTGATTCAATCTCTGGGTCATCTTTTTGTTTTATTAATGGTCTAATACTCATCCCCAATGAGGTTGCAGTATCTTGAGCTTTAGTTGCAGATTCTACTTCTAAATACTCTTTCGTATTTTTTACACTAATCAAAAAGTTTCCTGTAAATATAATAAAAAATATAAATGATATTATTATATACAGTTGTTTTGATAAAGACATTTTTTCTCCTTTAAATTCTAGTCATTAATGACTTCCAATTACTTAAATTATTAGCACCTACTTTTACAGAGGTTCTCCCTTTGTTTTTTGCTTGCCATAAGCCACTTGCATTGAAACTATATACTGGAAGTAGGTCTGTTCTTTTTGTAGCAAGTTGTAGTCTTTTGTCAATGTTATCAAGTACAATAGGTGTTGAATCAGGGTTGTGATAATAAGTTAATACCATGTGGGCTTGGTCAAATTTTGAACTTCTTCTTTGTAGTTTTACGTAGGTGATTCTAAGTTTATCATCGGGCACACCAAGCTGTCTTAAACTAAAATATTTGGCTATTGCATAGTCTTCACAATCACCAGCCCCCGTTCCTAAAAACTCAAAAGGAGAAGCCCAATAATCTTTTTTTCTCCAATGAATAGGGTCTGTTCTATATGCTACTTTATTCCAAAAATCATTTATATCTTTTAGTTGGTGAAGAATATCTTTATTTTTAGCACTCTGCATAACACTATCCCAAATAACAAATCTTCTTTTGGCTTTGTTACCATATTTTTTTTCAACAGCATCGATTTTTTCTTGGGAAATATTAAAAAATTTATCTGCTACAGCAGTAAGAGTATAAAACATAGAAGTGATTAAAAAAGATAAAAATAGTACTTTTTTCAAAATACTCCCTTGTTTATTGTAGAGATAGTAAATTAAATAATTTTGCTGTCAATTTACTCTACTATTCTACAACTTCTAAGTTTTTAATTTGATTAATGAATTTTTTTAGTATAAATTAACTTATATTTTCTTGGATTTTAGTTTCATTTATAACATCACTATCATATTTTACAATAACTAATTTTTCTGTTTCATTTATATACCATTCATCAATACCAGTTAAGTTATCTAGTTTATGTAAACTATCATTATTTACATTATCAACATGTATATAAGATGTTTTCTTTTTAGTTGGATTTGGCATTGTTAAAATAAGTATTATCCATAAAATACACACTATAGAGATAGTAATTACTAAACTTGTTAATGAAGTTTTTTCATAAAAAATTCCACCTAATAGTCCACCTAAAAATGTTCCAAAATATCCAAAAGAGTTAAATATACCTAATACTAAACCTCTTTGGTGAACTTTTGCAAATTTTGAAGCAAGAGATTGCATAATTGGTTCATGCATATTAAAACCAATAAAAAATATTACAACTCCAACTACAAATAATACTGCGCTAGAACTAAAACCAATAAACAAATATGACACAGCAAAAAATACAATACCTACAGCTAAAATCTCTTTGAATTTACCTTTTTTTTCAGCTATTACAGCAGCTGGTCCCATCGCTAAAATACCAAAAATCATTGAAGGAAGATAAACTTTCCATAACTCACTCATTTGCCAACTAAACTCTTTGATTAAAACCATAGGGATAATCATAAAAGCGAAAGTCATAAGACCTTTTTGTAAAAAGTTTGTGATGTTCATTTTTATTAGGTTTGAGTTTGTCAAAACTTGTGCTATTTGAGCCTTGCCATTGTATCTATGGGTAATCTTTGGAGGATTTGGTACAGCTTTTATTAAAATAACAATAGAACCTAAAGCGATAAATGTAGTAAGATAAAATAGTGCAGGAACACCAGCAAAAGAACCAATAGTTGGTCCTAGTAACATAGATGCTGCAAAACTCATCCCAATAGCACCACCCATCATAGCCATAGCTTTTGGTCTTTGTTCCTCTTTTACTAAGTCACTAATCATAGCAGTAACAACTGCACCAATTGCACCAGCACCTTGTAGGAATCTACCTACCATAAGTGTTAGAATATCATTTGCAAGTGCACAAAAAATAGAACCAACTGCAAATAATAAAAGCCCTGTAATAATAGTGCCTTTTCTTCCAAGTTTATCACTCATAATTCCAAATGGAACTTGAAAAATCATTTGAGTAAGTGCGTAACCACCTATTACAATCCCCACTAAAGTAGTAGTTGCACCATATAAGTTTATTGCATAAACAGATAATACAGGCAACACTAAAAAAAGACCGAAAAATCTAAGGGCAATAATTGAACTAAGAGGTAAAATAGATTTAATCATATATAATCCCAGTATTAAAAAATAAACAGTGATTATATATCATAAAAGTTAATAACACGTTAAAAGGAAAAATTGTGAAAATAGTTTTAGCAACAGCTAATAAAGGCAAAATTGAAGAGTTTAAAAAAATGATGCCAGATGATGATGTGAAAACTTTCAAAGAATTAGTTGGAGATATAGATATAGTTGAAGATAAAGACAGTTTCAAAGGAAATGCAGTAAAAAAAGCACAAACTATATATGATGAGATAAAAAAATCAAATCTAAAAGAAGATTTTGTAGTAATCTCTGATGATAGTGGTATTACTGTACCTGCAATCAATAATGAACCAGGTATTTATTCTGCTAGATACGCTGGAATTAATGCAACAGATAAAGAAAATAATCAAAAATTAATATCAAAATTAAAAGAGAAAAATCTTGAAAAAACACCTGCATATTATACTGCTTGTATTGCAATAGTTTATAAGGATGAAACATATACAGTACATGGTTGGATGCATGGAGAAGTAGTAAATAAAGAGTTTGGAACTGGTGGTTTTGGGTATGACCCTATGTTTATTCCAAATGGTTTTGATAAAACTTTGGGGGAGTTAGATTTTAGTGTTAAAAAAGAGTTTTCCCATAGAACAAAAGCTTTAAAATTGGCGAAAAAAGTTTTGGACGTGATTTTGTAGGATATAGGTTTTCAAGCTTAAGCTTGGAAACTTATTGTATTTAACTTATTTCTCTTATAATCTTTTTATGTAAACTTACATCAAAACCTATAGCTTTTACATAGATATCAATCTTATATTTGGTTTCCTCTTTTTCAATAATTGCATAGATATTAAATTTATCATCTTCTATAGCTATTTTATCTAGCAGGTTTAAATCACTTAAAGATTGTATATATTCATCTAAAAAGTTTATATGATTTTTGGCTTGGATATATTTATATTGTTTTATTATATTTTGGGAATTTAGTGATTTTACTTCAAAAATATAAACTGCTAAAATAGAAAAAACAAAAATCAAAACTAAGGTAGTTAAAAGTATAAATGATTTTTTATTCATAGTTTAAATACCCATGATTGTGTAATTGAGTTATCAATAGTAAAATCTACATAAAGATATTGAGTATCTTGATTGATAGTACAATTTGTTACTTTTTCAAGTAATAAATTTCCATCTAAATATAAATTGTTATTTTTAAATGTAAGTTTTGTTTTTGCTACTTGGATATTTTTTTCTATTATAATTTTTGCAGAGTTTAAATCGATTTTTAAAATAGCTATTTTTTCATTTTCTTGATTTGTTTCATATAGATTTTTAGTAAATATAGAGGTTGAAGCAAAAAATAGTGAACCTATAAATATCACAAAAAGTATCTCAAGTAGAGTAAAACTTTTTTTATAATTCATATTTGAAAATTGAGATTTTTTCATTTTCATATTTAACCTTTTTTAAATTTACTATTTGTATATCTGAATCATTTTTGATAATTTTTATAGAAGTATTATTTATAGAAAAATTTGTAGAATAGTTTTTTGTGGTAAAAGAGTTTTCAATATTATTTAAACTCATATACTCTTTATCAAAGTTATCATAATAGGAGTGCCTTGCAAATCCTATTATGACTATTGAGAGTATGAAAATTGATATGATTAGTTCTAACAGAGAAAAACTATTTTTGTCCAAGTTCGCAAGCTTTATCATATGCACTATTTATAGCTTTTATCATTGAGTCTCTAACAGCACCTTCTTCTAAGCTTGCAATTCCAGCTGCTGTTGTACCACCTGGGCTCATAACTGAATCTTTAATAATAGCTGGGTGATTGTGTACTAAAAGGTGAGAAAAACCTTCAAAAAGACCTTGTACTAATTCGTTACTTATATTTCTTTCTAATCCAGCTTTTACAGCGCCATCACTTAAACTTTCTGCAACTAAAGCTAAAAATGCAGGTCCACTTCCTGCAACTGCTGTTGCAATGTCAAGTTGTTTTTCTGTATTTACCCATACAGCTTTTCCAATAAAGTTAAATATCTCCATTGCAACATTTTTTGCTTCTTTATCACCTGTAACAGTAGTTGTTGATTTTGAAACTGATGCTGCAACATTTGGCATACTTCTTATATAATATTTAGCTTTTATTTGTTTTTTTAGTGAATCTAGTTTTGTTCCTGCTAGGATAGAAATAAGCATATTTGCTTCCCCTGTTAATCTTACTGCCACACTTTGTAAAGCATAAGGTTTTACACAAAATAGTATATTTTTATTGCTAATATCTTCTAAATCATCTAATACTTTTATCTCTATATTAGGAATAGTCTCTTGTATTTTTTTTAATTTGCTCTCATCTCTTCCTATAATTTCAATTTCAAAATTTTTTATTAATCCTTTTGCTAGGGCTTGTGCCATAAAGCCATTTCCAATTAAAGTTAGTTTCATTTTTTAACCTTTGTAAAATTATTTTTTCTATTATAACAACTAATAGTAAAAAAAACCCAAAAAAAGTAAGTCAGTAGCAAGGTTTTATTGGTTAAAATACTTGTTTTATCTAGAAAGGAATATTCATATGTCAAATATTTTAAAGCTTAAAAATATTACTACAATCTTTGTACTTGTATTTTTACTTAGTGCCTGCTCTGAAAAGAAAGAGAGATTTCAAGAGTACGATAAGCCTGCAATTTATTGGTATAACAAGATGGTTAGCCAAATCTCTACAGGTTATTTAGAAGAAGCAGATGATACATATACTTCTTTAGAAAGTGAACACAGAAATTCTCCCCTTTTACCAACAGCATTACTGATTTTAGCAAATGGACATATTGAAGAGGAAGAGTATCTTCTTGCAAACTTTTATTTAGATGAGTATATTAAAAGATATGCTTTTAGTAAAAATATTGATTATGTTAGGTATTTAAAAATCAAGGCAAACTTTTTAGGATTTTCTTATGAATTAAGAGACCAAATGTTAGTAGAGAATACGATTAAAGATATTGAAGTTTTTAAATCATCTTTTCCAAACTCTCCATATATGCCTTTGGTAAATACTATGAGTTCAAGACTTTTTATGGCAAAAGCAGTACTTGATAAAGAGATTGCAGACTTATATAAGAGACTTGATAAACCAAAAGCAGCAGAATATTATGATGAAAAAGTTAAAAAAAGTTGGGTTAAACCAGAAGAGATTAAACCTGTAGATGTTCCTTTTTATAGATCAATTTTTCAATAAAAAATATTTTAAAAAATTTAAAAACTATAGGAGTTAGAGTATTATGGAATTAGAAAATTATGACTCTTTCCCTCAAGAGATACCTTTAGTAATTGAGGATGATATATTTTTATACCCATTTATGATTGCACCATTATTTTTAGGAATTGAAGATAATATAAAAGCAGTAGAATATGCAATCGAAAACAATAAATTAGTTATTGTAAGTGTTAGTAAACCAGGGTTTGAAGGTAAAAGGGAAAAAGATGGATTCTATGACGTAGGTGTTATAGGAAACATTATGAGAAAAGTAACTTTACCAGATGGTAAAATAAAAGTTTTATTTCAAGGATTAGCAAAAGGAAAAATAGAAAATTTCAATGAAGAAAATCCTACATTTGCTTATGTTGATAGATTAAAAGAGGAAGAATACTCAAAAGAGAGTGTTGATTCTATTATTGATGTATTAAGAGAGCAAGTTAAAAAACTATCAAGAGTAAACTCAAAATTTCCAGCTGATTTGATTAAAACAATTGAAGAAAATGATGATGCTACAAGAATAGCTGATTTAATATCTTCTGTTTTAAGAATAAAAAAAGAGGATGCTTATAAACTATTTTCTCAAGAAAATGTAGAGATTAGACTTTTAGAGATAATTGAAACAATTAAAAAAGAGATAGAAAGTCTAAGAATCCAAAAAGAGATTACTCAAAAAGTTAACTCTAAAATTGAAAAAACACATAAAGATTACTTCTTAAAAGAGCAAATCAAAGCGATTCAAAAAGAGTTAGGTACTGATAATCAAAAAGAGACTGAAATAAAATCTTATAAAAAAAGATTAAAAAAACTTAAACCTTCTATGCCAAAAGATGGATATAAAGAGACAAAAAAACAGATTGATAAATTAAGTAGAATGCATCAAGATTCACCTGATAGTGCGTTATTACAAACATATGTTGAAAATGTACTTGATATACCATTTGGTGAGTATTCAGATGAAAAAATCTCAGTGGAAAAAGTTGAAGAACAATTAAATAAAGATCACTACTCTTTAGAAAAACCAAAAGAGAGAATTGCTGAATATTTTGCTGTAAAAGAGATGTTAGAGTTAAGAAAAATCGAAGATTTAAAAGCAAAAGGTACTGTATTGTGTTTTGTGGGACCTCCAGGTGTTGGTAAGACTTCACTTGCAAACTCAATTTCAAAAGCACTTAAAAGACCACTTATAAGAATAGCTTTAGGTGGTATGGAAGATGTAAATGAACTAAGAGGTCATAGAAGAACATATGTTGGAGCAATGCCTGGTAGAATTGTAAAAGGAATAATGGATGCAAAAAGCATGAATCCTGTTATGGTTTTAGATGAGATTGATAAACTAGGGGCAAACCATAGAGGTGATCCAACTGCTGTTATGTTAGAGGTTTTAGACCCTGAACAAAACCATGAGTTTAGAGACCTTTATCTAAATTTTGCTATTGATTTATCACAAGTTATATTTGTAGCAACAGCAAATGATATTAGAAGAATTCCAGCTCCACTTAGAGATAGAATGGAGTTTATAGAGATGTCATCATATACTCCAAATGAAAAATATTATATTGCAAAAGATTACTTGATTCCTCAAGAGTTAGAAAAACATGGTTTAAAAAGAAGTGAGATAGTATTAGCAAAAACTACTATTGAAACAATTATCTCTAAATATACAAGAGAAGCAGGGGTTAGAAACCTAAGACGTGTTTTTGCAAAACTATTTAGAAAAGTAGTTAAAAAACTTCTTAAAAATAAAGAGTTAAAAAAAGTATCAATCAATACTAAAAATCTAAAAGAGTTTTTAGATAATCCAATTTTTGAAATTGACCCAGCTGATAAGAAAAACTCAATTGGACTTACAAATGGTTTAGCTTGGACAGCAGTTGGTGGAGATGTACTGAAAATTGAGGCAATTAAACTAAAAGGTAAAGGTAGTTTAAATGTAACTGGAAATATGGGTGATGTTATGAAAGAATCATCTAGAATCTCATACTCTGTTGTAAAACTACTAATTGATAATAAAAAAATTAAAATACCACAAGAGATTATTCCAAAAACACCAAAAGAGATTGAAGAAAAAACAAAAGTTGATCCAAGTGAAATCTATAAAAGATTTGATATACACTTACATATTCCAGAGGGTGCTACACCAAAAGATGGACCAAGTGCAGGTATAACAATGGCTACAACATTAGCTTCAATTTTAAGTGAAAAAGAGGTTCGTTCTGATATTGCTATGACAGGAGAGCTTACACTTACTGGAAAAGTATTACCAATTGGTGGATTAAAAGAGAAGTTAATAGCTGCTTATAAAGCAAAAATAAAATTAGCATTAATCCCTAGAAAAAATTTCCAAAGGGATTTAGATGAAATTCCTGATGAGGTTAAAGAAGCTATGGAAATCAAAGCCGTTGATACTATTGATGATGTATTAAAAGAGGCTTTAGTATAAGAAAAAATGGCAAAAAGAGTTAGAAGAGATAGTTTAGTAGTAAACAACTTTTTTACTCTTGCCTCAATAATTATAATAACAGTTGTACTCACACTATATACAAAATTTTTCCCACACGACAAAGAAAATACAAAAAATCAAATTGAAAAATTAGCTTGTGAAAAAACATCATATACTTACTCAAAAGTATTCAATGAAAATCTACTAAAAAAATCGATAAATGCAGTTGAAAAAGGTTATTATAAACTTGAAGGCTCATATTTAAAAGCGATACATCAAACCTCAAAGATAGAAGAAGTTATAAATTTGGATGAAGTAAATAGTACATATATTTCATCTTTAGGGTTTCAGCCTAAAGAAGATTTAGAAAAGTTTTTAAAGATAAAATATGAGATAATAGAAAACGATAAAAAAGACCCAAATAAAAAAAATGAAGAGTGTAAGTTAAATGCTGGTTCAGTTATGACCTCATTTAAAATCAACTCAACAGAGATTTTTAGGGTTTATACAGATTTTCAATTTATGTATAATAATGCAATAAAAGAGAGAATAGATTGTTCTATAAAGGTATATAAAAATTATGTTCAAAACTACAACAACAAATAACAATTTTACACTTACAAATATAATTATAGGTATAACTGTACTTATGTATTTTGTTCAAACAAATATTCAGTATGGAAGTTATTATTTAGGTTTAAATATCTATTTTACACAAGCAGATTTTTATTGGCAACCACTTACTACGATGTTTTCACATGGTGGAATAGGGCACTTGGCTATGAATATGTTTGTATTGTATCAGTTTGGTAATCCTATAGAAAAATATAGAGGGAAAAAAGAGTTTCTTCTTATATATTTTGTAGGGGGAGTTTTGACCTCTTTATTAAGTTATCTTTATATCTATTATTTAGATCAACAAGTATTATTAGTAGGAGCTTCAGGAGCAATTTGTGTATTACTTGGTTATTTTGCATATTTTGATAAAGTTCAAAGAAAAGGGATAATAACTTGGATTTTAATAATCTCTGTTGCACCACTGCTAATTGGACTTCCAATCGCTTGGTATTCTCACTTTATTGGACTTGCTATTGGGTTTGTTTTAGGGGTAATTAGAAAAAGAGCTTAGTTATTTACAAAATAACTAACGATGCTCATTACAAATAAAACAAAAAAGATACCTATGAAAATATCTTTAATTTTTACAGTTGGATTCAAAGTTCCACAATAAGGACATCTTCTTATGTTGCTTTCTATTTCACTTTTACAATGTCTACAAGGTTCTAGCTTTATTATTTATCCTTTTAATGCATAGATTTGTAGATTGTACTATATTTTTCTACATTTTCCCTTGAAGGTTTTCTTCTACAAGAGATGTAGCATTGTTTTCCTAGTGCATTTTTATATGGATAAACAGTTGCAAAAACCCAATAAAATCCACCTGATTTTGTTTTGTTTTTTACAAAACCTTGCCAAGCTTTTCCTGTTTTGACTGTATCCCATAAATCTTTAAAGGCAGCCTTTGGCATATCTGGATGTCTTACTATATTGTGGTTTTGATTAAGCAGTTCTTCATGGGAATATTCTGCAATTTTACAAAACTGTTCATTTGCAAAAATAACTGTACCTTTTTCATCTGTTTGACTTACTAAAAAGGCATCTTCATCTAATATTGTTTCGACATCTTTTGGCATTTTATTTCTCTCTTTTTTGAAATTGTAAATCGCAATTATGTTCTTTTAATTTATCAAGCATTGTAAATACTTCATTTACTTGTGATTCTAAGTTTTCTGTAACTGCAACAATTTGTCCATTTTCATAATCTTGAGCATATAAATCAACTGTATCTTGCATCATATCGTGAACTTTTCTATGACTTATTTTTATCTCTTGCCAAAGTTGTGTTTTAGCAAATTCTGAATTTTCATTTGCTATAAGCCATTTTCCCATATCACACTCTGTATGGGCTTTTACAGTAAATTTATTCCCAGATTTACATACACAGAAATTTGTATTTTTAAAGTTTATATGATCAGATTTTAGTTTATTTAAATCAAAAATCATATTTGCATCACAAACTCTTCTTTTAGCTTCAGATGAAAAAGTTGTTCTATCAACACATGCTTGTAATTGTAGAGCTAATTGTTTTGTTGCTGTTGCCATATCACTAATTTGTGATGCAAGTGCTGCATTTCTTTGAGTTTCTCTATCAAGTGAATTAACAGTATCATTGATTTGTTTCATTGCTTCTTGTTGCTCTTTTGTAGCATTTGCTACATCATTTATTAAAGATATAGTATTTGTAATATCGTTATTTAGTTCATTAAATCCATCAATCATTTGTGTAGAGACCAATTTCCCCTCTTTAGCTTTTTGTGTAGCACTTTCCACTAAAGATTTTATCTCATTTGCTGCTTCTGCACTTCTTGCAGCTAGATTTCTAACCTCTTGGGCTACAACTGCAAAACCTTTTCCTGCTTCGCCTGCTGTTGCTGCTTCAACTGCGGCATTTAGTGATAATATATTTGTTTGAAATGCAATTTGATCTATAACACTGATTGCTTCATTGATTGTATTTACTTCTGTATTTAATTGATCCATTGAAGTTGAAGTTTTTTTAGCTAACTCTATACCTGCTTTAGAAGAGTTTGTTACATTTAGTGCATACTGCGACATTTTAACAGCACTTTCACTTGTACCATCAATAGTTGATGTAACCTCTTCAATTGCAGCTGCAGTTTGTTCTAAAGCTGCTGCTTGTTCATTTGATGAAACACTTAAGTCATGTGAAGCTTTAGATAAATCATCTGCACTAAAAGTTAATCTTTTATTTGAGTTATCAATTAAAGCCATAACTTCGTTTATTGTTGATTGTGTAACTCTAGTACCATCTAATACAGAAGATATAAGACCTGTTACCCCTTCAATATGTGGGATTGTTTGATTGTATTTTGCATTAGCTAAAGCAATTAAAACTTCTGAGATTTTTGTTAAGTTAGTTTGTGTTGTTTCAATCATACTATTAATTGCTTCAATTAAGTGGGAAACTTCAGTAGAAGAAGCTTTTAACTGGATTCTATCATTATATAATCCAGCATTAACTTTTCCAATTACTTTTCTTGTTTCTTCAATTACTAATTTATCTTGTTCTAAATTTTCTACTATTTTTTCAATATAGTTATTAAAGTTTTTAGAGATATTTCCTATTTCATCATTTGTACTAATATCAACTTTTGATGTTTCATTGCTATTTATAAGATTTTGGAAAGCTAAATCAAGTTTTTGTACATTTGATAATATACTTTTGATTGTTATAACTAAAAATGCAACAGAAATAAGGAAAATAATAGTTAAAACAATTAAAACTTTTTCAAATATATTTATAATAGTTGTATCTTCTTCAATTGATTTATCTAAAAGTTTATTTTGAATCGCAATCATTTGTTCAATATTTTTTTCCACTTCATTATATATTGAATCTACATCTTTCATAAGTTGTTTAGTTTTGAAAAAATTGTTTTTAAAATCTTCACCTTTTTTAGCCATAATTTTTCCACTACTAACCATATTTAAAATATTATCACTTATTTGAGTAAGTTCAGTTTCCAAGTTAGGGTTTTTTTCCATAAGATTAAATAAATCTTCTGTTAAATCATTTAGTATTGAATCAACCTCTTTGTAACCACTAATATCACCAACAGCTAATGCATCACTTAATATCTCTTGAATAGAAACTATAGAGTATTTTAATTTCATTAGTTGATATTCATTTATACCTAAAATACTATCAACATTTTTTTCAAGTTGAGTTACATAGGAATCAAACTTTTCCATATCATTGATTGATTCATCTTTGGCATTTATTTTAGCAATACCAGCTTGTGCCATCTCTCTCATTAGGCTAATTAGATTATTAAATTTTAAATCAATATTATTTAGAAGTTTTTTCTCTTCTTTATTAATATCCCTGTTTTTGATTATTTTGTAAATTGATATATATTTGTCTTTGATTTTTTCTAATTCTATTAGACCACTTTTTTCTCCCATCAGGGCAATATCTGTAGAGATTTCTTGAAGATGTTTTAGTGTATAAGTAAGTTCAAAGAGAAGTTTTGTAGTTTTAGATTCTTCAATTAAATGAGTATTTGCTTTTTTGATTTTGTTTAATGCTATAAACATACCTACACCGTTAACCACTACTAATATACTAAATATTGATATTAGTATCAAAGACTTCTTTTTAATAGTCATAAAAACACCTAAGAAAAATTATTTTATTATAAAATAATTACAAAAAAAGTAATTAAGTGTTTGATTTTAACATTAAAAACTTTATGATTTCTTAAGTAGTGTATAGAAAATATTCATTGGATATAACTTATATACAGCTTAATTATTTTTTAAATGTAAAGTTTGAGTAGGGTATGCAAATTCGCAATTATTTTTATATACTAATTCACTTATTTTGACTATTACATCTTCTTTTACCTCTAACCACTTATCCCAATCAGGGCTTCTTGAAAAACAGTATATTAGGATATTTATAGAACTATTATCATATTCATCAATATAAACTAGAAGGTTTCTTTTTACACCTTGTAAATCTTCCCTTTTAATTGCTTCAAATTTTTTTGTAGCATTTAAGATTGCATTTCTTTCTGTTGCTATATCTGGATGTTCATGTAACATCTCATATATATCGTTTTTAAGGTTTACAATATCACTCATTTTACTTTCATAAGTGATACCTATATTCATTTTGATTCTTCTACCAATTTTTCTTTTTGAATAGTTTTTGATATTTGCATTTGCTAACTCTGAGTTTGGTACTGTAATCATTGCATTGTCAAAAGTTCTAATTCTTGTAGTTCTCATTCTGATATCTACAACAGTACCTTCTATGCTGTCTGTTTGTATCCAATCTCCTTGTGAAAAAGAGTTATCTGTCATAATATTTAATGAACCAAAGAAGTTCGCTAAAGTATCTTTTGATGCTAAAGCAATAGCAATACCCCCAACACCCAAAGATGCTGCAATAGCTTTTATATCTAATCCTAATTGTGAAAAAAGAAAAAGTATAACTAAGATGATTAAAACTATTTTAGTTATTCTTAAAATAAAAACAATCATCTCTTTTCTAACATTTGGGTATTTATCTACTAAATTTTGTGCAAAGTTTGAGATACTATTAGTTAAAAATGAATAAATAGCCCAAGTGAATAAAGCTAAATAAAATGTATTTATCCAAGGTATTATACTATTGATTAAGTTTGTATCTTTTATCAATATTAGTATTGATAATTGAATAGATAGAGTATAAAGAGCTAATATTAAAGGTCTTTGGATAGAACGTCTTAAGTATTTTTCAATATCTTCATCACAATTTTTGAAAAAGTATTTACATATAAGTGAAGTTAGTAAAGTTATAATTTTTGTATTTAATAATCTAAAAAAAGACATTATCAATAAAACAACACTTATCTCTCCAATTGAGAATTTAAAATGGTAAGTTGTAAAATCAGAAATTGTAGAAATATATGATGATTCATCTATACTTTTGATTAGATATTGGATATTAAATTGGTCTATAAAAAAGTTTGTTTGTCTATATAAATTCATATTTTCAAGTAAATATCTAAGAGTAAAAAGTTGTTGGTTATTTTGATTTACTAATTCATTATAATTATTTATAAACTCTTTAGAAATAGCACCTTGGCTATCTTTTTCTATTAGATAATCTTTTTTATAATCATTCCATGAGTTGTTTTCCAAAAGTTGAATATTTTCATTTAGAATTTTTTGAAAATAGGCTTTATCTTTATAAGCTTTTTTCCCTTTAATTATATTTTCTAAAGTTTCATTAAAAGTTTTTTTCTCTTTTAATAATAAAATCTTTACTTCATCTCTTTTTACAGCTACAAGATTATTTTCTTTTTTATTTATTGAAATCCTATTTTCTAAATAGTTTATCTCATCATTAAATTTTTTTATTTTGTCAGTAAGTAAAGCTTTTTCATTATTTATCTTTTTTACAATTTCATTTGCAACTAATACTTGTTCGTTTAGATGTTCATCAACTATTTTATTTTTTAGTTCTTGTTCTTGTAAAATATCTTGTGAAAATAAAAAAATAGGTATTATAAAAACAAGAAATAGAGTCCTGAATAATTTAAAATTCATAAATATCCTTTAAAGATATAATTAATATATTTCTAACATCTTTTTGATTTAAGTTTTCTAAAATATTATTCGAAATTTTCTTGGGGCTTGTGAAAATAATATCCTTGCGAATAATCTATGTTTAATTCTTTTATTTTATTAAATATCTCTTCATTACTAACATATTCAGCAATCACCTTGATATTTGATTCTTTTGCAAAATTAACAATGTTTTTTACAACTAAATAAGAGATTTTATCATCTAATATTTTTTTGATAATATTTCCATCAATTTTGATAAAATCTGTTTTTATTTCTGTTAGATAAATAAAGTTCGAATAACCACTTCCAAAATCATCAATATAGAGTTTATATCCAAGATTTTTTAACATTAAAAGGTTTCTTTTAGCTGCATCATAATTTATAATATCTTCACTTTCTACAATCTCAAGACCAAATCTATTAGCTATATTGGATTCATTTGCATAGTTTTTTAATATAGTTAAAATTGAATCATTTACAATATCTTGTGGATTTAGATTGACATTCAAATGTATATTTTGATTTTTCTTTAATTGTTCATAACATATATTTAATACACATTTAGTAATATTTCTTGATATAAAAGTTCCTTTTATTACAGGTAAAATTTTATCAGGAGTTATAATATCTCCTGCTCTTGTTATAATTCTAAGTAATGCTTCATAGTGCAATGTTTCTTGATTTTCATTATTTACTATTTTTTGATAATAACATAAAACTCTATTCTCTTCAATTGCATCTTTTATGTCATTTATAGTCATATAAAAGTTATTATTTTGTTCACTTGAGTATATTTCAATTTTATTTCTACCTTTATTTTTTGCATTATATAGTGCAATATCTGCAAGTTTAAAGGCATCTTGGAAAGTTCTTGATTTTCCAGGAGTTAGATTTACTCCTATTGAAACAGTTATATTTATAAATTCATCACTTGATATTTTATATTTTTTTTCTTGGATATTAGTGAAAATTCTTTCTAATACATTTAATGCTGATAGATGGTTGTTTCTTTTTGTTTTTAATAAAATCAAAAACTCTTCACCCCCATATCTTATTATAATATCTTCATTGATTCTAATTGATAGATGTATTGTATTAGCAACTTGTTTTAATATTTTATCTCCAACATCATGACCATAAGTATCATTTATTTTTTTAAAGTGGTCAATGTCTAAAGCTATAAGTAGATAATCACTTAGATTAATAAAGTCTTTATATTCTTGAAGATAGTTTCTATTGTAAACATTTGTTAGTTTATCAACAAATGCACTTTTTTTTGCAGTTACATATTTCATAGTTTGAATTATAAATGCAATAATAAAAAGTAAAATAACTAATATAATTGACATAATAGTATATTTAATTATTTTAATAATTTGGTTGATATCTTCTACTTTTTCAACGGAAAAATCAATAGCTAAAATCATCTCTACATTATTCTCTTTTGTAATAGGAATTAAGTATGTGATTGATAATTGATGAAGTAATGGTTGTTTTATAAGTATAGGTTCTTTTGTTTCAAAGATTTCAAGCCATTGAGGGCTATCGATATCAAATTTTTGGTTGATAAAGGCTTTATCGTTGTCTTTTGCTCCATCAGCTAAGAATCTAAAAACCCCTTTTTTATCACGATAAAGTAAGTATGCATATTTTATATTTTTGGTTAGTAATAGGCTTAGATTTTTTTCTATATGTCTGTGGATTATTTCATTGTTTTTTATATCTTCTACATAATTGTTACTTTGTTTTAAAAGATTATATATAGATTGAGAACTGTTTTTTGATATTGAAATTACATCTGATATTGATATTTGCAACATCTTATCTTCAAGTTTTTTTTCTAGTTGTATTGTCCCATATAATAGTATACCAAGACAAATAGAGATTAGAAAAGAGAATACTATTAAGTATTGTGGATTTTTGATAATAAATTTAGCTTTCATTAAAAGTCTTCAACAAATTGTTCATACTCTTTAGGTAAATTTATATTGTTTTTGCTTAGTCTATTTTCAACAAAAACTATATTTGGTCTACTTTTACTCCAAAAAAAAGCTCCTATATAATTTTCATTTTTAATCAATTTTCTATAATTATTTGTAAAGAAATAAACTTTTGTACCATTTGGACAATCTATTTCACTATTTGATTTTATAAAAACAAAATTTGCTTTTTCGCAGCTATCTACTACATTTATATCTCTTGAATAAATCTCTTTATCCATTGGTTTCATATTTGGAATATATAGTTTGATTTCTTTATTGTGTAAAATATCTTTTGCAATTTTAGTAATAATTTTTGCTTCAAGTTCTGTTTCTTTTGTATATTTATCTACTAGATAAGTATAGTTTTTTGAATATAAAGTTGTAAATAGTATAAAAAGTATTAGTAGATATCTCATTAGAATAACCACCTTATACTAAATGTCACACTTCTATCAAAATCATCAAATGCAACATATTTAGGATTTCTTAATCCTGCACTTGCATCTGCTACAATTGATTGTGTTGGTTTATCAAGTAAATTATTAGCTTTTATGCTAAATGATAAATTTTTTGTAAAATTATAACTGACACCTAGGTTTAGATTAAAACTATCATCTACATCTATATCTTCATAACTATAGCCATTTCTATAAATCAATGAAGTAAAGTAACCTAGTTTTTGATAACGACCTAAAAATTTTAGATAACCACCTTTGTAAGAGTTTGTAAAGTCTCTATTTAAGTTTGTAAAATAATAGTTTAATTTTAGTTTATTATTTTTGTTAAAATTATAATCATAGTTAAATATCATACCATCAGTTTTAACTTCATAAGGTACATTGATAAATCCAATTGGTGTAAAATATACAAAATCATTTATATGAACATTATAATATTCGATATTAAATTTTGAATCACCGTAAGTATAGGTACTTTCTATAGTGTAATATTTATATTCTTGATTATCTATTTTTTCATAGTTCTTATCTATAAACTCTATATTAAAAAATGATGGTGGGATATAACTTTTTGTATAAAAAGCTTTAAAACCTAAATTTTCAGTTGGAAGGTATATGGTTCCAACTCTATATAAATACTCTGTAGAATCCTTCAAAATACTAGAATCTCTTTCATAATTATCAAATTTTAGATTTCCAATTAGATAAAGTGAGTTATTTATTTTATAATCATCTTGCAACATAAAAGAGTATATAGTTTCACTATTGTAGTCATTAAATGCTCCAATTTCAGTTGTAACGCCAAAGAAATTAGTCATGTTTCTATTTTTTATTTTATATCTCTTATCTTTTATATTTATAGCTGTAAATAGATTATTATTTTCAGTTTTAAAAGTTTTTGATATCTTAGCATTTAGTTTAGTAAGTTTAATTTTTTCATGAAAAGCAACAGGTACTGTTGATACAAATTGATTTAAATCAACCTGAGGTAAAACAAGGATACTTTCTAAAGGTGAATATAAATCTTGATTCTTTTCTTCATATTCTCTATTATTTATATCTATTGAAAATGAGGTTTTAAGTGAGTTGTCATCTAAAAAATAGTTGTTTACATGAATAAACATATTACTAGAAACAATTTCACCTTCATCTGGTACTAAGTCTGTAGACATTCCCATATAGTTATCTTTTTCAAGTGCTGTATAACCAAAATCAATGGTAGATTTATCTGAACTAAGATTTAAAAATACATAGTTTTGATTTGAATTGCTATTGATTCTTTGATTATTATATAGTCTATAAAATGAATTGTTTTGATTTGCATAATATGCTAAATAAGACCAGCCATTGTCTAAGATTGTAGAATATAAATAGCTTTGAGAGTTATAGTTTTTATTTGAAGTAGTAAGCTGAATCTCATTACCATTTTCTTTTGCGGCAGATTTTGTATATATTCTAATAAAATGAATTCCTGTTTCATTTCCTAGTGTAAATGAACCCTCACCATAATAAACTTCAATATGATCAACCAAACTAATTGGAAGTTCAAGCCAGTTTAAAAAGGCTGATTGAGTGTGAATAGAGCTTATCTCATGGTCATTTATATAAATCCTATAAAAACCACTAACTTCTGTTTTACTTCCTGTTAAAGATATAGTGTTTTGTCCAAATCTATTTTTATTTAGATTATTGATAGGTAATTCACTAATTAAATCAGACAATTTTTCATATTGCATCAAATTTAATTCTTCTTGAGTATAAATAACTACATGTCCCATCTTCTCATTTAAAGTATTTAAAGAGTTATTTGATGAATCTTCATATTCAGATAATAGTGATTCCAATGAAGAAGCAAATAGTATATTAGTTGATAAAAAAGTTAAAAATAATAAACGTAAAATTGTCAAATAATTAATCCTATTAAATATTAATTCTATATTATACTTTTAATATATTAAA
>QKDL01000059.1 GCA_003252105.1 Arcobacter sp. | reverse complement strand
TTCTAATGAAGATATTTTTTCAATCTTTTCTTTTACCTTCAATTCTAATTTTGTTTCAGGAAGATATATTAAATCTATTGGTTTACCATCAAATGAATAATCAAATATATTTTTATTTAAACTTTTTTCAAAATTATTTTCTATCTCATTTATGATAGAAATCAATTGTTCTTTTGTAATTTTATTATTATAAAAAGTGTCTATCTTTCCAATAGTAATTTTTTGAGATGTAGCAAAAGAAAAGTTAAAAATAAATAAAAAAATAAAATAAAACCTAAAAATCATTCGGTATTGTAATTAAACTATTATTTAGAGTTACTTATTTTTTTATTTTACCTTATTATTAAAAATTTAAGATATAGTTACACAACAAAATTGAAGGATAATTATGAGTATCAAAAAAAATCAATTAGTAAAAATGACATACGAATTAACAATGGATGGAAAAGTTTTAGAAAGTAACTTAGATGCAGATCCAATAGAGTTTATTTATGGTACAGGAGAGCTTATCCCTGGTCTTGAAGCAGGTATTCATGATATGAATGAAGGGGAAACAAAAGATATAAAAGTATTAGCAAAAGATGCTTATGGAGAACATGATCCAAAACAAACAGAAATTGTTCCAATAAAAGAATTTGAAGGTATTGATTTAGAGATAGGTTTAGTTCTTGAAGCTGATACTGATGATGGTGAGATAATAAAAGCTACTGTAACAGAAGTTACAAAAGATACTGTTACAGTTGATTATAATCATCCTCTTGCAGGTTGTGATTTAGATTTTAAAGTAGTTATTAAAGCAATTGTCTAATAACTACTATCTTGCACAAATAGATTTATATTTGTGTTTATAATACTGGGTAGGTTTGTCTTAAAAGTTTCTATTGTCAAATCATACCCTTTTAACGTTGCTAAGATATAAGCATCTCCATTTTTTATCATTACAGAGTTTTCTTTATTTATAACAACATCTTCGAAACCTAAAAATCTATACTCATCTATTAAAACTTGTTTTATATGTTCAAAGTCATCTTTATTTTTGATTATTAGTCTAATAATTTTTGTTGTTTCTGTTTTTATCATTTCAGATAATTGTTCAGTCAATGGGAAACCACAATGATTACATGAATACTTACTATCACCCAATGGTTTTTTACATTTTTCACATACTTCTAACTTAACTGCTTTTTTACTAAAACACATAATTGCTAAAACCAACATAAGTATAATATCAATACTTAAAGTAACTCTTTCATTATCAATACCTAATTCAATAGTCAAAATATGTGCAACAACAAATAAAACTAAAAGACCAAAGACTTCTATTAGCCAACCTCTATAAATTGCAAATATAATCAAACCCAACTCTATAATTAATAACATTATATATACTCCTTTGAGTAATTATAACTAATCTATGTCACAATTTTGTCACTTTTAAATATTTTATTATGGTTGTATATCTTTTTGTATAGAACCTATACTAAAGTTTAGTGTTTTAAGTGATAAATTAATTAAATCTATACCTCTATGTTCATTTTTATTACCATGAAGTAGTACAATACTTCCTTGTTTTAGTTTTTCACCTTTTGCTATCCAACTATCAGATGCAACGGGTATCAAACCTAATTTTTTTATAATTTTTACACTCTTTTCATCTGAAATCAAACCAGGAAATCTAAATAATATTGATGGAGTTATTCCATAAGATAAAAGTAATTGTTCTGTACGTAATATCTCATCTTCTACATTTGTATTAGGTGTAAGTAAAAAGTTGTTTTCAAGTTTTTCTTTTGCTTTGAAGGGATGATTATAAGTATGATTTCCCCAAGTTATATCTAACAAACCATTTTTTTGCATATCAATAAGTTCAAGAAAACTTTCTTTATGTTTTTCTATCCACTTTCCTGATATAAAAATAGTTATAGGTACAGTTTTTTCATAAACTGACAAATCTTTAAAAAACTTATCTTCATAACCAATCTTACTAGATGGGCACATATCAATAGTTAAATAAATATTTTTTGAAGAGATATGTTTTAGACCATAGTTTTGTAAAGAATAAGGGGGTTTAGTATATCTTTTTAGAAGTTTCGAATATCTGCTTTTATAAGAACTATTTATCTTAAAAACATCAAAAAGTTTTTCTTTATTCATTATAGAAGTTTCCAATGAATTATCATCAACTATCAAATAAAAACTTTTATTTTCCATTTTAAATGAACGTAAGATTGTATAGTATGTATCTTTATAATTAATTGTTTGATTTAAAATTTGATACTCTGTTATATGTTTTAAATTTTTAATCTCTTGTGCAAAAAGAGATAAGATAAAGAAGTTAATAAAAAAAATAAGTTTCATATACTCTCGAATAATATAATCAAAATTGTATCCAAAAATAGATAAATAAGTAATAAATAATCATATTTATAAAATTATATAATTTAAGTTTTAATAATATATACTTTTTTATCATCTACCATATATATAGGAAAAATTATGAAAATCATATTTATATTATCTTTTTGTCTATCTAATCTTGTTTTTTCTCAAACTTTTGAAAACAGATTATATCAAATATCAACTATAGATGCCTTGTTAGCTGGATATTATGATGGAGATAAAACTGTACGAGATATAAAAACACATGGTGATTTTGGTCTTGGAACTTTTAATGGTATTGATGGAGAGATGATTGTATATGAAGGTATTGTATATCAAACAAAATCTACGGGTGAAATTATAAAAGTAGATAATACTATTGGTGTACCTTTTGCTAGTGTAAATTTTTTTAATAAAGATTATAATGAAAATATACAAAATATAAAATCGTATGAAGATTTGAAAACATTATTAAACCAATACAATATATGCAAAAACTACCCTTGTGCATTTATGATAAAAGGAGATTTTGATTATATAAAAACAAGAAGTGCACCAAAAGCTTCAAAGCCTTATCCTCCTTTAGTTGAACATATAACTAAAACACAAAATATTTTTAAAGAAAACAATATTAAAGGTGTACTAATAGGTTATTATCTTCCAAAATATTTTGCAAAATTTAATGTACCAGGATATCATTTTCACTTTTTAAGTGATGAAAAGAATTTTGGAGGGCATGTTTTACAATTGGCTATTAAAAAAGCCTCACTCTCATTGGATAGATTATATGATATTGATTTAGCTTTATTACAAACAAAAGAGTTTGAAAAAGGAAATATAAAAGTAGGAAAAGATGATTTAGATAAAGTTGAAAAATATAACAACCAAGCTCTTGACAAAGATTACTACAAAGAGATTCTAAATCTAATAAATGAAGAGATAAAAAATCAGTTTACACAAATGGATGAAAAATTAAAAATAAATTCAAAAAAATTTTCTTCTATTGATATCACATCAAATGAAGCTTTTAAAATATTAGAAAAAATTTGTAATAAAAATCAATATGCCTATGATTGTAGTACAATCGATACGCAAGGTATTATTAGACAAATTGCACCAAAAGAGTATTCAAATTTTATAGGTGCAGACATAAGTAAACAAGAACAAATTATAAGATTACACAAAAATAAAAAACCTGTAATAAGCAAGGCAATTCAAACAGTTGAAGGGTTTCAAGCCTTTGATTTAGAATACCCTATTTTTGATAATAAAAATAAGTTTATTGGCTCAGTAAGTATTTTAACAAAACCAGATTTTTTTGCAGAAATAATAAAACCAAAAATAAAAGAACACTCTGTAGAAGTTTGTATTATGCAACTTGATGGAAAAATCTTATATGACTATAATCAAGAAGAGATAGGTAAATATCTATTTAAAGATGATTTATATAAACAATTTCCATCTTTATTGAGAGTTGGAGAAGAAATTGTTAAAAACAAAATAGGTGAAAACGAATATGAATTTTTAGATAAACAGATGAAACAAACTGTAAAAAAAAGAATAATATGGAATACAATACAACTACATGGCACACAATTTAGAATAACATTAGCTTATAAAATTTAATAATACCATCGCTTTTTATTTTATATTTGTATAATAGTATCTATTCTATTCTGTTGGTAATATTTGTAATATTAATGAACCATCTTTTAGATTTTTCACTCTCGCTTTTACATATATTTTTTTATCTCTTTTATCTACAACATCAACTATATCACCATTTTTAAAACCATTTGTATCCATAGTATAATATATATTTTCACCCGTTTTTAAATAACTTGCCCCTAAAACTTCTATAACATTTTGGGCAAAAAGATTGACACTTATTGATATTAAAAATAGTAATCTCTTCATAATTATCCTTTTTTATAAAGATATTACAAAATAAAGTCTTAAATTATTTATAAATAATATAAAATGATTATTTTTTAAAGCAAACTAAAAAATTAGTTTGCTTGAGTTTTAATTTATGGTTGTAGATTAATATACCCATTAAAATAACTTACTACCATTTAGGATTAAAAGTTACTCTCTCTCCATCATCAGTTGTATACTCTTCTAAAGAATTTTCTTTTGATTGAACTACCATATAAATCATAGTTTCATCTGAATCATTTCTTATACCTCTTATACCAGCAGGTGCAACACGTATTACGGAACCCTCTTTTATTTTAAAATATTCCCCATCTACTTGAAAAAAACCGCTACCTTTTAAAATAATATATGTTTCCTCATTTTTATAATGAATATGAAAATAAGGCTGTTCTGTTTTAGCTGCCAAAGAATTAAATGAAATCTCAGTACCTGTCGAATTTGTTGCCTCTTTTAAAAAAACTTTTCCCTCGATTTTTTGTTTATTCACTTTATGGATTAAAGAGTATTCCATCAATTCATCTAAATTTCCCAAATCTACTGCTGTATAGTTTTCATCTTCTTTTATTCTATTTATATTTTTCATATTACTCTCCTTTTATTTTTCTTGACTAATTAGTCAAGTGATATAATGAAAGTTTAGTATAGTAAAACTAAAGTTGGAATTAAATATTAATAATTAGATTCAACTTTAATATATTAAATTTTCTAATTTTGCAGATATTTAAGTTATATAGACTGAATTTGGCTATATAATAGTTAAAATAAATAAAAAGGATATTTTATGTCTGGAAAAATTGTAAAACTTCTTTTAGCAAGAGATATTGATTCTACTATGCAAAATGTAAACCAAATGGTTTTAGAGGAAAATAAAGGGATTTTTGGGGACAGATACTACTACCAAGAGGGAACTTTTTCAAATAAAGGAGAAGTAGAACCAGACAGAGATGTAACTCTAATAGAGATAGAAAGTATTGAAAACTTTAATAAAGAGTTTAATCAAAATATCACCCCTGAAGATTTAAGAAGAAATATCGTAATTTCAAACTGTAATCTAAATGATTTAGTAGATAAAGAGTTTCAAATAGGAAATGTAATTTTAAAAGGTATGAGATTATGTGAACCATGTAGTTTCTTAGCTAAAAAACTTGAAAATAAAGAGTTTTTAGAAGGGATGTTTCACAAATCAGGATTAAGAGCAAAAATTATAAAAGGTGGAAGTATAGATTTGAACTGTCAAGTTGAAATATAATATAGCGAATCAAGTATCCCAATATATTTGGGATACTTTTAAATTTTAGTTTGCACTTCTTAACATCTCTAAACCTCTTGAACTTATCATAGTAACTTCCCATTTAGGTGAATATACATATCTAACATTGCATCGGTCAACCTCTTCTATACTCTCTACAGTTTCAATTATCAAATCTGTAAATGATTTTGTACTGCTACACCTTGAATTGATTATTGTAGCTTCAATATTTATATTTAGACTTCCATCTTTAGCTTCCACTTCAATATTATAAATAAGTCCTAAATCATAAATGTTTATAGGTAGTTCAAGATCTTTGATTGTTTTAAGTTTTTGAATAACTTTTTGATTAATATTCTCTTTATATAACTTTTCCATTGTCATTACTCCTTTTCAAAAAGAATATTAACAAAGATATATAGCAAGAATATAGGCATCAAAATTTGTCAACTTTAAACACAAATAATACACAAATAATAGATATAATTAAAAAAACAAAAAAGGATTTATCATGAAAAGATTAATTTTAGTAGCACTTCTTTGTTTATCAACTTCAGTATTTGCAGAAGTAAATTTTGGTGTAAAAGTACAAGCTCCAATTGGTGATTCAGTAGTTGATATTGGTTTTAGAAGTGATGATCACAGATATGACAGAAGATATAAAGATTTTAACTATAAAAGATATGGTTATTATGATGATTATGGATATTATTTTGGATATTTTGATAGAACTGGATATTTTTTTAATAATATATTCTTCGTATACAACAGTAAATACACATATTATGATAGATTACATAGAAAAGGATATTTTAGACCTAACCATATCCATTTTAGAAAATATGTTTATACAAAAGGGAATAATTGGAATAAAGAGCATAAATACAGAAAAAATGATGAAAAAATTTATGGACCATATTATTATAAACACCCTACTAATAATAGATACTATAAAAATGAAGAGTATAATCATAAAAAACAGCATAAAGGAAGATAAAAATAAAATCTTTCTATGTCACTAAACTTTTATTTGCTTTTTGATTGTTTTTTAAAAGGGTATAAAGTTTATTTTGTTCCTGCTTATTTATAATTTCACTTTTTAGAAGTTCTGCTAATATAGAGGTGGAGCTTCTTTCAAGTTTTGAAGCGATTAGATTAATATTCATATCTTTTTTAAACATACTTTTTAATTTTATTTTATCTTCTAAACTCCATTTTAGTCCACTTTTTTTAGCTTTTCCTTTTTCAAGATTTTTATTTTGTTTAATCTTTTCTAATTCTTCGTTATCCATTTTTGATAAAACTACTTTTTGTTTATCACCTTCAAACTCCTCTTTAATCTCCGATAATTTTTTATCTATCAATTTATCTAATTTTGAACTCATTAGATAATGGAAGTTTTCACTATCTTTTACTAGAGTATTTTTTGCTCTAGTTATTGCAACATAAAAAAGATTAAACTCATCAATTAATTCTTGATTGGATAATTTTTCAAGCTCCTTTTGAAATTGTTTTAAACTATTATAGCCCATATCATAAATCAAATCTGCAAAATTTGGAAAATCATCAGCTACAATTACACTATCCCACTCCAAACCTTTTGCAGTATGAGCAGTAGTTAAAAAAAGTATTTCATCTAATCTTTTATCAAAGTTATTAGTTTGTCTATTTTGCCAAGCTTTATAAAACTTATTTGCAATCTCTTTAAAATCAAAAATTTGTTCTTGATACTCTTTTACAATTTTTATTGCTGTTACTAATTCAAAATCATCTGTTTCTTTTGCATAAGAAGATAATTCATCTTCATCTTTAAAACCTTTTAAAAAAGGGTTTTTTTTAATTTGCTCTGATTCGTTATTTAATAAATAATAAACCTCAATACTTAGACTAAATATCTCTTCAGGATTTCTAACAGTCACAAAGGGTTTTCTCTGCTCAATCCTTTTCGAAATTATTGATATCAACTGAGAATTTGTTCTTGAGATATACGCAGAAGTTTTTACTTCATCATTGTTTTTGGATGAACTTATTGTTATCTTTTCATTTTTAAAGTTTTTTAATAGTATGTTTGCATAGTTTGCAATTGTTTCATTAAACCTAAAACTTTGAGATAAAAAAAGTTGTTTATCACAAACTATCTTTTCAAGAGCGTTTTTACTTCCTCTAAAACTATAGATTTGTTGATGTTTATCTCCCACATAAATTTTGATTTTTGAACTTATAGCATTAAATATACCAAGAGTTACTTCATTTGTATCTTGTGCTTCATCAAGCATCACAATATCGTACTGAAATTGTGGTATTTGCTCTTTTGAAATAAGTAAATAATAGTATTTTAGATAAAAACTATGTGTAGGTTTTAAAACTCCAATCAACATATGATCAAACATCTTTTTAGCAGTTTTATGTTCCAAATCATCTTCACTAATTTTATCTTGTGTATTATTACAAAAATTCTCAAAAATCTTTAATGCACTCAGAGCTTTTTCATAAGGTATTTCATACTCATTTGCAATATCTATAGCTCTATAGTTTTGTAAACTACTTAAATCAATTTGAGTATATTTTTTTATTGCACTATATGCTAAACCATGAGTAGTCTTAACATAAGTATTATTTGGAAAAATGGAGCTAGCTTCATTTTTTATAGCACTATTAAAAGCAAGATAAAGTATCTTTTTATCTTTAAACTTTTGAGCAATAAACTTTAAAGTAGTTGTTTTTCCTGTACCTGCAAAGGCATTTATTTTTATATTTTTATATCTTGATACAGCTTTTATAATCTCTTGTTGTTCGTTTGTTAAATCCATAAGCGAATATTAACTAAAAAAAACTAATATCAATAGAAATATTGCAAATTGTAAGATTATAAATTATAAATATAAAATTAACTATTTATTTTTATATTATCAAATTGCTTATAATAGTAATTGTGTTAAAATTTAATAAAGAATTCTTTTAAAAGGATTTATAATGAAAACATTTAAATTATTTTTTGTTTTGATTGCACTTTTTAGTTTTAGTTTTGCTGATAGTCTAAAAATAGGTATTACGCCTTATACAAATGCTTTAAAAATAATCAAAATATATGAACCTCTAACAAATTTTCTCTCAAAAGAATTAAATACAGATGTCGAAATTTATACTTCAAAAGATTATAAGAAATTTTATGAAGATGTTGAAAGTGGTGTATTTGATATAATTGTAACATCACCTCATTTTGGAGTGTTACATATTAAGAATGGCTTTATTCCATTATATAGATATGATACCTCTTTAGATCTTTTGTTGATTGTTTTAAAAGATAGTAAGTATAAAAAAATATCTGATTTAAAAAATACAACCATTGCTACTCCAAATTATCTGGCTGCCTTAAATATTGGTGGAGTTAAAACTCTTTTAGACAATGGATTAGAAAATGGGAAAAATTTTACTTTAGAAGATTTAGGTTCACATACAAGTGCTATAAAAAGTGTTCTTATAAAACATACAGATGCAGCAATTACAACATATAGCCCAATGAAACAATTCTCGGACAAAGATCTTTTAAAAAAAATAAGAATTTTAAAATCTGATTTTAAAATGCCACATTTATTTACTTTGGCAAACTCTAAACTTGACCCAAAAAAAATAGAACTTTTAAAAACAAAACTTTTAGAGTTTGAAAAAACTAAAGAGGGAAAAATATTTTTTGAAAAAACAGGTTATAAGGGTTATATCAAAATTTCTCAAGAGGATATAAATAGCTTATCTGGTGTTTCTAAAGATACAAAAAAATATTTAGGAATAGAATGAAATTAGTAAATAGTCTTAGATTTAAATTAGTAGTTTTTTCTCTTATTATTGAGGTTACGGCCTTGTCTTTACTAATAATAAATGCTGATAGACTTATACTTAATCATTTAAGCTCATCAATAAATAAACAAATAGAAAGTACAAAATCAAATTTTCAAGCAGCACTTCTTCCTTTACTTATAGAAAGAGATTATGCTACTTTGGATTCTTTATTGAAAGATTATACAAACTCTAAAGATATAATATATATATTGATAAAAAAAGATGAGATTACTATTTCAAATTCAAACTGGAATAAAAAAGAGTTTATACCAATTCAAAGTACAAAAATAACCAGTAATGAAAATATTTATCATACAAATGTAGATATCACTTTTGCAAACCAAGTTTATGGAAAAGTATATTTTGGATTTAACACTAGTTTTCTACATCAAGCTAGTAAAGAACTTTTTTCTCAAAGTTTTATAATTGCAGCTATAGAAATAATACTAAGTATACTTTTACTTTTTTCTATTGGATACTTCTTAACAAAACATCTATCAACATTAACAGAAGCTAGTGAAAGAATTGCACAAAATCAATTTGATATAAATTTAAATATTAAATCAAAAGATGAAATAGGATTATTATCTAAAACCTTTAATAAAATGGTAACAAAAATAAGAACTCAACTTTTTACTATAAAGGAACAAAATCAACTAAAAAAAGCTATTTTTGATAATATGGCATATAATGTTTTGGTTTTTGATAAATACGGTTTAATAACCTCATACAATAAACAAGCAGAAAAAACTTTTGGATATAAAGCTTCTGAACTAATCAATAAAGAGTTTATAACTATTTTACATAAAAAAGAGGATTTAGAAAAAAAAGCTAAAGAACTCTCAAATATTTTTCAAGAGCCTATAGAACCAAATTTTAAAGTAATTACTTACAAAACAGATAAAGGTTTGGAAAATCAAAACTATTGGGAAGTAATAACAAAAGAAAACAAAGAATTAATTATAAAACTCTCAGTAACAGCTTTAAGGGATAACGATAATAATATATATGGATATATAGGAGTTGCTGAGGATAAAACAGAAGAGTATTATCTTGAAAAATCTTTAGAAGAAGAAACACATAGAATTAAAACAATCTTAGAAAATGCAGGAGACTTTATACATATATTAGATAAAGATGGAAATCTTTATATGTATAGTAGCTCTTTTATAAACTCTTTGGGTTATACTGAACAAGAAGCAAAATCTTTAAATATCAAAGATTGGGATATAAATTTTAAATTTAAAAATGATATTGATGCTTTATTAAAACTACCTAAAACATTTGAATCAGTCCATATACGAAAAGATGGAACAACTTTTGATGTGGAGATTAGAACAAAAGGGATAATTTTAGATGGTAAATACTATTTATATGCTGCATCAAGAGATATTACTGAACGAAATCAAATCCAAGAGGAGTTAAGACAAAAAGATATACTTTTACAACAACAAAGTAGATTATCTTCTATGGGAGAGATGTTAGGTAATATTGCCCATCAATGGAGACAACCACTAAGTTTAATCTCAGCAACTGCTACAGGGTATCAATTGAAAAGTGAATTAGGTATGAAGTCAACTCAAGAAGAAACCCTAAAAGATATGAAAAAAATAAATGAAGCTGTTCAATACTTGTCTAAAACGATAGATGATTTTAGAAACTTTTTTAGAAGTAGTAATAAAAAAGAGATCTTTAAGTTGGTTAAAGTAATTGATGACTGTGAAAACATCACTTCTGCTGCATTTAAAAATAATCATATATTACTAAAAAAAGTAATTGAAGATACTGATTTAGAATACAATGGTGCAAGTAGTATGTTATCCCAAGTTATACTAAATATTTTTTCAAATGCAAAAGATATATTAGTAGAAAAAGATATAAAAAATAGAATTGTTACAATCACACTAAAAAAAGAAAAAAATGTCACAATCATAAAAATAAAAGACAATG
This sequence comes from Arcobacter sp., assembly GCA_003252105.1. Lineage (GTDB taxonomy): Bacteria > Campylobacterota > Campylobacteria > Campylobacterales > Arcobacteraceae > Halarcobacter. The sequence continues at coordinate 10,891 of QKDL01000059.1, read as the reverse complement.
CTGGTGGTGTTCCAGAAGAGATTATTGATAAAATATTTGACCCATATTTTACAACAAAACATCAAAGTCAAGGTACAGGTATAGGTCTTTATATGAGTTCACAGATCATACAAAAACATTTCAATGGATTATTAACTGTTAAAAATACAAAAGATGAAGATGGTTTTGGAGCTGAATTTACAATCAAAATCTAAATCAAGGCAGTTATTTGTAAAACTACCTCTTCTATAAATTTATTTGTTTTTTAAATCACTTTCTATTTTTCTTCTTTCAGGACCAGTATAATTTGGATTTATTAGTTTTTTTCTAATCTTTATATCATCTTTTCCATCAAATACTTTTCCCCCTGCATCTTCAACTATACGTTTAGAAATATCACTTGCTTGAAGTGCAATTATATCTGTTTCTGAAGCTATTTTAGAATTTTCTTGAGTTGCAATATCTAATTTTGAAAGTTCTTCATTTATTTGCTCTATCTTAATTTTTTGTTCATTACTATCTTGTGTAACTAGCTGTATTAATTGTGTAGTTGAATTGATTTTTTCATTAAGGTTTTCAAACCCTTTAATCATCTCATCGGCTACACCTTTACCTTCTAACGTTTTAGATGCTGCTTCTTCAACAAGAGCTTTTATCTCTTTTGCTGCTTGAGCACTTCTACTTGCAAGATTTCTAACCTCCCCTGCAACTACAGCAAAACCTTTTCCTGCTTCACCAGCAGTTGCTGCTTCAACTGCTGCATTTAATGATAATATATTTGTTTGAAATGCTATTTGGTCAATTACTGTTATAGCTTCATTTATTGCAGTTACTTTTTCATTTATATCTGACATGGAGATTGTTGTTTTATTTGCTAATGCTTTACCATCTTTTAAAGTTGAAGTAACCTCATTTGCATAAGTTTGCATTTGAATTGCATTAGTTGTAGTATTTTGAATATTTTGTGTAACAATATTTAATGAATCTGAACTTTGTTTTAGAGATTTTGCTTGCTCTTTAGAAGAGTTTGCCAAAGATTTAACATTTGAAGATAAAATATCAGAAGTTTGTTGTAAAGCTTTTCCATTTTTCAAATTTTGTGTACTTAATTTAGTCAAAGTTTCACCAAGAAAATCTACTTTTTCAAATAATACTTTAATCTGTGCAATTGTATTACCTTTTGAATCTATTCTTTTATTATAATGGTCTTTTGAATAATATTCTAAAATATCTAAGACTCTATTGATATTATATTGCATAGAAGAGATTAAACTATTTGTAATTTTTGTCAAATCATTAATCTCTGGATTATTTGCTATTACATCAATTTTTACATCGAGTTGACCTTTTGCAGCCATTTCACAAACATCTGCACTCTTTTTGATTGCAAGTGCATCTTTTTCTAAACCTTTTGTTGTTTTTGCAATATTTTCATTTAATTCTTTTACCATTAAACCTATTTCATCTTCACTGTGAACTTTAAAAGGTTCAATAGAACCTCTTTCATGTGCTAAAAATGAAAAAAACATTGATAACTCTTTTCTTAGTTCATTTAATGGTTGTGTAGTTTTTTTAGCTACAAGCCAAACAACAAATATAGTAAATAGAATAAATGATAAAGAAACTGACAATATAAAAAATATTGTTTCATCAATAATCTTGTCTGATTCATCTAAAGAGAATGTTAAATCAATAATACCTATAACATCACCAATTTTTTGATTTGCATGACACATCAAACACTCATTTGTAGCTATCATTGGTTTTAAAATTCTAAAGTAGTGTGAACTATTATCAAAGTAATCTTTAGCAAAATCTTTTCTTGAATTAAATATATCAAGAACCTGTTTATCTTCAGTAAATTTTTCTTCAGGTGAATACATTTCAATAGTCTCTTTACTTTTTGATACAGTTAAAGAGGTTAATCCTTTTATACTTATTCTACTTTGTTCTTCAGCTTTTTTAATCAACTCAGGATCACCAGTATTCATTGCATTTCTTAATGTTATGAAAATAGAATCTGTTAACATATTTAAAGACTCTTTTGCATTATCTTTAGCCAAAGTATTCATTTGCGATGTAGCAATATAATTTGTTATTAAATTACCAAATGCTAGAATAATAATTATTGGAAGAATTATTTTTGTAGATACTTTAAGTTTTTTAAGCATAAGTTTTAACCTATATAAAATTTAGTTTAAATTCATAAACTAGTTTAATTATAACCAATATTGCCCTATTTTATGTTGACCAAAATCAATTTTTATTACTTAAAAAAAGATATCATCAATCTTATGAATAAATATTCATTTTCTCTTGTTTTTTTATTTTCATTGTGATAATATTCGCAAAAATCTACTCCTAAACTATAAGGAATACAAAGTGACAAAAAGTTCTGAAAAAAATCTACTTGAAAATATTTTTGCAAAGCTAAATCAGTTTGATAAAATTTTGGAAAATAAAATTGACGTGATATTTTTACGAATTATAAATATGTTAAAACATATATTTATATTAAGCATGATACTTTATCTAGCGATTTGTATAATAAGTTTATCTCATAAAATGATTTCATTGACACTCTCTCAAGGAGCACTAGATTTTATATCTATAAAAATGATTCTAACAGATGGTTTATTTACATTAATTGTTCTTGCAATTGTCAAAACACTTTTTATAAAAAATGGTTTTGAATACGCCCTAACCTTCTTAGAAATAGCTTTTGTAGTAATTATTAGAAAACTAATACTACTTGAAACTATTCCAGAAGAAACAAGTTTATTACTAGTATTAGGTGCAACTTCATCAATATTTTTTATTTTGATTGTTTATATACATAATCTAAAAAGAAAATGGCAAAAAGAAGAGAAGCAGTAATATAAAAATTAAACTATCATTTCATTTAAAATAAGAAATATTCTAAATCTTTATATATATCTACGATTTATTATATTTCTTATATGAAACTTCAAAAGATATGCCATTTTTCATATCTTCAAATAGATTTAATAAACCTTTTTGTCCAGCAGTTTTGTACCACTTTTCTACAACATGTCCAGCAGTAGCATAACTTACAACTATTTCGTTATAGTCTACATCTTTATTATAGTTATATGTTGTATTCATCCAATCACTCAATGTTTCTACTTTTTTAATATCAGGATAAGGTATTTTTCTATCGATTATCTTCTTCCATGCTCTGCTATCATGTATCTCAGAGTTACTAACGGAAACAGCTAAACCTTCATCAAACCACATAGGCATCTCTTTCCACCAAGTATATAAGCCACCTATTCTATGAGACAACTCTTCGTGAGACCATTCATGAGCAATATATTCCTCTTTTTGACCTATTTTAGTCAAAAGCAAATTCCCAACTAATCTAACACCTGCTAATGTTTTTTGATTTATACCAAAAGAATCCAAACAAGAAGATGATTCACAAAAATAAATATCAGGTTGTGTTTGAATATCACCATAAACTTTTTTAAGATATTTTTTTGAGTTACTAACTTTTTGTAAAATTAATTTTTGATTTTCTAAATTCATATTTGATTCAACAAAAACATTTGGTGCTATTTGCTCCATCCCAATCCATGAAGCAGGAAGATAAACCTTTCCTTTTTTTAAATCTTCAGCATAAGCAAATATTGTTACAAATATTAAAGCAAAAACTATCATAATGTATTTTTTCATATATTTCTCCACTAATTATCTTTCTAAATCATCACATTATATTTAAATAATTTATATTTTTACTTAATTAAAATTAATTATATTAAATATTAATCTAAATTTTTAAACTCATTGCAACAGCAGACAAAGGACAAATAGTTGAGAACTCTTTTGTTTGTTTAATTAAATCTGGTATATTATCCCTATTTTCTATTTTAAAACCATTATTTAAGAAATATTTATCTGCAGTAGTTGTAAGTAAATAAATATTTTCAATACCCTCATCAATAGATTTCTTTAATAAAAAATTTAAAAGTTTATTTCCAATTTTTTTATTTCTAAAGAGTTTAGTAACAACAAATGAACGTAATAATCCTATATTATTATATCTTTCTATACCAATTGCACCAACAATTTTATTGTTTTCTTTAGCAAGAATAAAATCAACAAAATGTTTATCTATATCTTCATATGGTAACTTATTTTCCTGAAGTAATAATCTAACCTCTTCTAAATATTTTTCTTCAGACAAGATAATTTCTATTTGATTTTTCATCAGATTCAACTCCTATATACAATCAATGTTTAATAAAATTATATAATTTTATTTAAAATATATTAAGAAAATAATTATCTAAACTAAAGAATAAATTATTGGTGTTTAGAGAATAGAGATTTATTCTAAAAGTGTAGTTTTACTTTTTATTTTTCTTTCTTGAAGCTTTTGCCATTTTAGATTTTTTCTTTGCTTTTTCTTTATTTAAACTTGCACTTTTTCTGGCATTTACTACTTGCTCATTTGTAGTAGTATCTTTTGTAAATGCTTTTGGTGTACCATTTTTTCTTAGTTCTACAAGATTCATTCTTGTACTTTTTACACTATTATTATTTGAACTTTTACCCATTTTTTGTCCTGATGTTTATTAGCTGGGAATTATAATCTTTTTTCAATAAGCCTATTATAAAAAATCATAAACACAGTTAATTTACTATATATTTTAGAAAAATTATCTAAACACTTTAATTTATTAAACTAAAATATAAAAATATTTCTTATGGTAAAATAATCCTTATTTCTCTATTAAAGGAGAGAAGATGTTTCCAAAAAAAATTAAAGCAATTTTATGTGATATTGGAGGAGTATTATATGTAGGAGATACTCCAATAGATGGTGCTATTGAAACAATAACAAAGATTAAAAAACATTATCCTATCCGTTTTATTACCAATACCACTCAAAATACAGGTGCACAAGTAGTAAAAAAACTTCAAAAATTTGGATTTGATATCAGTGAAGATGAAGTAATCACAGCCTTAGATATGACTAAGATGTTTTTACAAAAGCATCAAAGTAATGCCCAGTTTTTACTAACTAATAATGCTATGGAGTTCTTCGATTCACTAAAAAAGTATCCTACAAAATACGTAGTAGTAGGTGATGCACAAGAAAATTTTAATTATAAAAATCTCAATAATGCTTTTAGAACTCTACTTAAAGGTTCTCAACTTGTAGCCATAGCCAATAACCGATATTTTAAAGATGATGACGATGAACTTAGTCTAGATGCAGGTTCTTTTGTAAGTGCGCTAGAGTATGCAAGTGGACAAAAAGCCCAACTAATTGGTAAACCCTCACTTGAATTTTATAACCTTGCAGCTACATCTTTAAATGTAAAGCCAAATGAGTGTGTAATGATTGGTGATGATATAGAAAGTGATATAGAAGGTGCACAAAATGCAGGTATTTATAGTATTCTTGTTAAAACAGGAAAATTTACTAATAGTGATTTAGAAAAAGGTATAACTCCAGATGAGATTTTAGAGTCTATACATGATTTAATTTTGTAAAAATATGGTTTATTAAACTTTTTTAATTTTCATTTATAATGTTATTCTAACTTGCAGCTAAAAAGAAAGTAGCCTCTACTTTACTCTCATTGAAAAAGAAATCTTTTGAGGCTAACTTTTTCAATGTACTAAAATAATGACCTATAAATTTATACTATTTTAACTTTAAAAAGTCTCCATCAATAATAAGTAACTTTACACCATCTTTTGTAATTGACCTATGAGAACTTAAATCATCAGAAACTACATATGACATTCCAGGAATTAATATATTACTTTCTCCATTTTGTAACTCATTAGTTACTTCTCCCTCAATACAATAAACTATATGCCCTTTTGTACACCAGTGATCTGCAATATAATTTGGTGAATATTCAACCATTCTTATTCTAAGACCATCAAATTGTAATGTCTGCCAATAAGCAACACCACTTTCACCTTTATGTTCAGTTTTATCTACTTTAGACCAATCTATTGTTTGAAATGGTATATTTTTGTCAATCATAAGAGTATTTTCCTTTTATTTAATGTTTGAGTTAAAAAATATTTAAACTATTAAGTCAAATATTTCTTTTTAAAATTTTGTTAATAAGTTACTAACTTAAAATGTTCTACTGTAGGAAAAGGATCATAAAAATAGTGAAACAATTCTTTCCATTCTTGATACTCTTCTGAACCTCTAAAACCTTCCATATGGTTTTCTAGGCTCTCCCAATTTACCAATAAAATATATCTATTTGGTGTTTCTATACAGTTTTACAATTGATAAGAAACATAACCTTTCATTTTTAAAATAATTATTTAAGCTTTTTTTTGACAGTTGTTATCGTTTGATCAAGTACAAATTTAATCTCTTCAAAGTTTGTATCCTTATTCTCATTAAAGTCAATAAGACGATGTTTTTTCCATCTCTCTCTATAATAATCATCAATAGTAAATCTTATCTCTTGTAAAGCAGGTTGTCTGTGAACATATTTTCCCATTATTTCAATAGAAGCTTTTTCTAAAGCACAGTATAAGTCTAACTTCTCGGATAATGAACAATTTGTTACACTCTCTTTTCTCCATGAATTTTCATCAAAAAGAAATGAATCTGCTCTTTTTAAAATATCCAAATCAACTTGAGATACACGGATAGTTCTCTTTTCATAGTCAGGAAGTCCCAAAACTATTCCATTTTCAGTTTTGTAAACACCTATTACTCCAAAGATAATAAATAAAGCAACTAATATTAAGCTTGAAAGAGCATAAAGTATCTTTTTTTTCATTTATTCCCCATCTAATATAATTATTTATTGCAAAATATTATATAAAAATTAACTGTAAAATTACTTGATATGATAAAATGTCAAGATATTAAATTGACAAAAAGTGAAGATTTATTCTTGAGAGTGTTATTCAAAAAATTTTCTTTCTATTTTTTCTTAGTTTTCTTACTATACTCAAAAAAAATTCAAGAATTTAAGTAAACTAATTTATAAAAGTGATATATATCTATATTTTCTTAATATAATGTTTGAAATATAAGTGATAAACAACTACCCTTTTGAAAGATATTTGACTAATATCTCTTTAGTTTTTATATTTAAAATTTTGAAAATAATATCAAATTTTTCATCTGTCTTTTGCGGACATGAACGCAAAAACTCTCCACTTCTATAAAAAGAGATTTTCCCACTAAAGGCAAGTAAACCTGCAATCTTTCCTTCAAGTTCAAAGGCAAGATTATTTTGTATTTTCTTTATCTTTTCATATTCACTAAAACTGATGTTTTTTAGACTTATAGTGTTTATTTCCTGAATACTCTTTGCTTTTAAATTTTTAAAATAGTTTTTATTTATGTATTCATTTTTTAAATAGGAATTTTTATTTTCAAATACAGATATCAAATCAGCAAATTTTTCTTTTGAATCTATTTCCAATATTTTAGATTTTTTATCGTATTTTAAATTAAGAGCTTTATTGCTTCTAACTTTAATACTATTAAAACAAAACTCTGTACTATTTTCATGAGCTTTTGTACTCCACCAATTTAATATCTTATATAGTAATACTTCATTATTTTCTAAATAGTATATATCAGATTTATACAGCTCACTATAGGCATAGATATTGATATTTAAAAGTAAAAAGAAAATAAAGATTAATTTAATCATGTTTTATAAAATCTTTACTTTCTTCTAAATAAAAAAACATAGGAAACCTTAACTAAAAATTTAACTTACAGTTAATTATCCACCTAGTTAACTTAATTTTAAATTAGTAGTGGCGAGTCATCCTTTGGGGTGTTATTTTTGTTATTATAAATATAACTTTAAGCTTTTAAAATGTAATATTAACTAACCAAATAGTTAGTTAGGATATTGTATGAAAAAAAGAAATGCAGAAGAGACAAAAGCTTTAATACTTTCAAATGCTACAATTTTATTTGCAAAACACGGATATGATGGTATGAGAGTAGATAATTTAGCAGAAATCTCTAAAATCAACAAAGCCACAATTTATTATCACTTTAAAGATAAAAGTTTTATATTTGAGACAATTTTACTTGAAATGTCAAAACTGATTTTAGATGAAATTAAAATAAAAGTTGAAAATGAAAATACAATTGAAAAAAAACTTGAAGCATTTCTAGATGCAGTTATTCATACTATTACAACTAAACGTGATTTGGCAAAAATTATGATGCAAGAATTAGCATTAAACAGCAAAAATTTATCAGATAATGCTAAAGAGGATTTTTTCAAAATTATAAAAATATTAACTGATATTTTAGATGAAGGTAAAAAAGCAGAAAAATTTATACAAATAGATCCATTTTTAATCCATTCAATGGTAATTGGGAGTATAAATTATTATTACTCTATGAAAGAGGCAAATCAAAATGAGGCAAATCAAAATTTTAAAGTTCCTTTTTATGACAATGCTGCTTTATATATAAAAGAAATGGTTTTAAAATATATCTTAAAATAGAATATATTTTTTTTAAATTAAGTTTAACCAACTAGTTAGTTAAAAGGAAGAATATGTTTGAATCAATCATGGAAAGAAAAATCAAACAATGGAATGAAGAAAAAAATAAACCAGGATATGTACCACCACATCCTGTTAATAGTACATATGGAAAACCTTTAGAACAAGAATATATTGATAATATTGAAGAACTAATTATTAAAGCAGGTAATGAGAATAACATTGAAAAAAAAGAGGCTATTTTAAAAGAAGTAAAAAATATAGAAATAAAACTTTTAATGTCATATGAAAATCAAGGTTTACATCTAATAGCACAAAAAATACAAAAAAGAATTCAAGAATTTAGACAAAAAAATTTATAATATATTATTTTAAGAAAATTCTACTTTTACTAGCTATGAGGTCTCTTTGAAATCTCTTTTCATATATTTCAAATCCCCACTTGAAGAAAATAGTTTTGCTTTAAGTTGTAAAGAGGCTTCTTTATTTGCAATATATTTGATGCTTCTTTAATTTCTAAAATAGATTTCTCTGAAATTTAGAGGAAATTTAGGATCAGGTGATAACCTTTGCATTTTTTAGTATCATTTTATTTTAGTTGGTGTGATACTCAATAATTGTTATAAAATTTGTTATCTTGGTTCTTGTGATATAAAGAGCTTTTTTGAAGGTAACCCTACATTATTTTTTGCACTTTCTGGGCAAATATAAAATTTCTTTTCTCTGTAACTCCAAAGATAAAGTTTTTCATCTTTCCGAAAACCTGCATGTGAATAAAATTGAAAATCAGTTCCTATTATACTTAATGAACTAATAAATGATCTTACATATACATAATTAACATTGTATTTTTTAGCTTCTTTTTTAATTAAGTAATCTTTATAAAAATCAGTTAATATTAAAAATAATATTAAAAAAAGTCCATTAAAGATAATAGGATAAAACTTATTCAGTGTTACATTTGTTGTTTTCCAAATAGTATTTTTTACTACTAGAAATATAATTATTGTAGTAGCTAGTGATAATACTAGGGGTAACCATATGGAAGGAATAAATTTACCATAAAAGTCAAGTGATAATAGTAATAACGGAGGAATAATTAACCCTATAAAGAATGGTAAATTATAAAAAGAAAATAACATCCAAAATAGATAAGTTTGTAAAAAAAATCTTTTAATTTTATACTCCTATTTTAATTTATAAGATAACGTTTAAAATGAGCAATCAAAAACCCGCCCGTGGGTTTTTGATTGGTCTCCTCTAATTTGTTAGATTTCATATTACTTCCTATGGCGTTCAAATAGCAGACCAATGATTGATGAAACGATAAGTGCCAATACACATGATGTCATCATTGCTATTATGAAGAACGAATCAAAATACCCAAGATCAATATAGCTGATGATTTGAATGAGCATTACTGTTGTAATTGTCGAGCCAATCAAAGCTGTTCTGAATATCTTTTGAAAGAAATGCCATGTGACAGATGATAAGACAGTTATCGAAACAATGATAAGAAGTCCTATCACACTGTCAATCATGACCTTTCCCTTTGTAATCTAACGCTTGAATAGAGCTAATAAGTGACCGCAACTTATTAGCTCCTATGTTTTGTTGTACCTAATTTATGATGCCTTCTAAACATTTGGCATATTCCTCAACTGTTTTAGACTTTAGTATACATTGTTTATTTTCTTTATTCTTATCAATAGTTTTGTTAAGTTCAGAAATTACTATTTTATAATTTTTATCACTCCAAATGAAGTTTAATTTACCGTTTGAATCTTTTGTACAAAGATTATCTGTTTGTTTTGGAATCAATTTCATTATCATTGTTTCAATAGATTTTCCTGATGGGCTTATACATTTATTCATGTTTTGAAGGCTTTTTTCACGTTCAAAGCAAGAAATAATTGCTTCAGTCTGATTATTCATTATATCAATTACTTCAGGTGCCATTTGTTTATATTTTATAAACTTTTCATTACTCATAGGTTGTGCATAAAGTAACATTGTAGAGAAGATTAATAGTGTGATTTTATTCATTTAATTCCTTCATATTCTATTTTATAATTAGCTATTTTAACCACTTTGATGAATTATAACAGGCTAAATCAAGCTTAAGTTCTTTTTTTAGTGATTTATAATATTTATCACCTACACATTTTCCTATATCATCAGCTATATTAATAAACTGTTCTCGATTTATATTTCCATTTATTTTGCTTTCAAATTGTTTAAAACATGGTGTGACAGATTTTGCAACAAGTGTTTTACATTCTTGGATGGTTACAGAATAACATTCAGTAAAAATAACTTTCTCTTTGCACATTGTTTCTGGCAATGTATCAAGAAGCATATTATGTAATTGTTCTTTTAAAGGATCATTACCTGCTAATAAAAATATATTTAAAAA
>QKDL01000085.1 GCA_003252105.1 Arcobacter sp. | reverse complement strand
AAAAATTTATAAAATAAAAATAGGACAAATTTTGTCCCGTTTTCATTATTGTTTTCATACTACTTTTTTTGTACATTTTAGTGTTTACAATTGTGTAAAGTAGTGTAAACTTAACAAAAATTTCTATATTTAATGGTTGGTTTATTTAGTAATTTTACTAGGTGTGATTGCAAATACTCTTTTAAATGCTTTAGAAAAATGGCTTTGATCATAAAATCCTGTTTCAATTGCCACTTCTGATAAAGATTTTAAACTATTTGTTAATAATAAGTTTTTAGCTTGATTGATTTTATAGTTTGTAATAAATGCATGGGGAGTAAGTCCAAGCTCTTTTTTAAATACTCTTATTATATGTTCTTTTGATAAATTGTATTTTTTTGATATCTCATCTAATGTTGGTGGAAAATCTATATTTGTAACAATATACTCTTTTATATCATTTATTAGTATAAGCTCTTTTACATCTTCTTTTACATTTTTAAAATATTTTAATGATAGTTGTTCAAGAAAATCCAGAATTTTTTTATCAATATTTTCTTTTTTATATAATAATGAGTTTGATATATTAAGAAGTTTTGAATATAGTACTTCATCATCTATAACATTAGTATTTAATACAATTGGTAGATAGTTTTCTATTAATTGGTTATCAAAATACAAACTATAATAACCAGTCGTTTTTTTAATAGGTTTAGTTTGATGAATCTCATCTGGTCTAAAAATTGAGAATTGTTTTGGTTTCATAATCTCTTTTCTATTATTTTTAAACTCAATTAATATCTCCCCCTCTTCTATTAGATTTATATTCAATTTATCATGAAAATGTTTCGAATAGTTTGAGAAGAAATCTTTTGTATATTTTACTTGACAAATAGATTGTTTGTTTTCTAAATTGTGTTGTTTTATCTTAAACCCTTCAAATATCAATTTTTTACTATAAAATTTTTTTCTATTTTTGTACTATACACAAAAATATATTAGGATTATAAAAAATGGAATTTGGTATAGAGATATTTATCTTACTTTTTATTGTTGGATTATTAGCTGGAACTATGGATACAATAGCAGGAGGTGGAGGCTTACTTACTCTTCCCGCACTATTATCTGTAGGGATTACACCTATAGAAGCATTAGGAACAAACAAGCTTCAGTCGGTATTTGGTACTTTTACTGCTTCAATCTATTTTTTTAAAAAGAAGTTTATAGATTTTAGTTCAATGAAGCTTATGATTTTTATGGCTTTTTTTGGTTCATCTCTTGGAGCTTTTTCTTTAACACTGATTGATTCTTCAATTTTGAAAAGAATCATTCCATTATTGTTAATAGTAATAGGACTATATTTTTTATTTACAAAAAATATCGGTGAGGTGGAGAAACACAAGTTAGTATCTACTACATTATATAGTTTTACTTTTGTATTAGCTATAGGTTTTTATGATGGTTTCTTTGGTCCTGGTACGGGTTCATTTTTCACTATTGCATTTATATATTTTCTTGGATTAAATATATCAACTGCAACAGCACAAACAAAAGTGTTAAACTTTGCTACAAATTTTGCTGCTATGTTATATTTTTTGATTTTTTCAAAAGTTTATATTCTTCTTGGTTTGGTAATGGGAATAGGGCAGATTATAGGAGCAATAATTGGAGCTAAACTTGTGATACTAAAAGGACAAAAACTTATAAGACCTTTGATTGTAATAGTAAGTTTTGTAATGTCAATTAAGTTATTGATAGGATAATAGCTTTTTGGATATAATTTTTTATGCGATAAAAGAAGGATTTACTTATGAAAAAAAGTAAGTACAAAAAAGAGTTATATTTACTACAAGTTGAATTAGTAAAGTTTCAAAAAGAGGTTATTGATAAAAATTTACAAGTATGTATACTATTTGAAGGTAGGGATACAGCAGGTAAAGATGGAGCAATAAAAAGATTTTTAGAACATTTAAGTCCCAGAGAGATTAGAACAGTTGCTTTGGGCAAACCTTCCGAAAAGGATAAGATGTCTTGGTACTTTCAAAGATATATTCCTCATCTTCCCTCTTATCAAGAGATTATATTGTTTAATAGAAGTTGGTATAATCGTGCAGGTGTTGAGAAGGTGATGGGGTTTTGTACCAAAAAAGAACTAAGCTCTTTTTTTGAAGAGGTTGGAAATTTTGAACAGATGTTAACTCATTCTGGAATGATTTTTTTTAAATACTATTTAGATATTACTAAAGAGGAACAGAAAAAAAGATTAGATGAAAGAAAAGTTGATTTATTAAAACAATGGAAACTAAGTCCTATTGATGGAAAAGCACAAAAACTTTGGTATGATTATTCAAAAGCAAGAGATGATATGTTTATTAGAACCTCTTTTAGTTTTGCTCCTTGGTATATAGTAAATGCAAACAATAAAAAAGAAGCAAGATTAAATATAATTAGACATTTTTTAAGTTCTATGGATTATGAGGGTAAAGATGAAAAAATATTAGCTTTTGATAGAGAGTGTGTATGTAGGTTCGATGCTTCATCTTATGAAAAAGGATTGATTGCTAAATGATTTTAAATACTGAATTGACAAATTTAGTTTTAACTGTTGTATTTAGTTTTCTAATAGGACTAGAGCTAAAAACTTATAAGTTAAGATTAGATGACCATACAATAAAATTTTTAGGGACGACTAGAACTTACACTTTTATAGGATTGTTAGGTTATATTTTTTATAAAATAGATGCTTCAAATTTTTCTATATATATTGTAGGATTACTTGGTTTATTTTTGCTTTATTCTATATTTTTTTATAAAACTTCGAATGATAAAAAACACAGTATTATCCTTTTTTTAGTGATGCTTATAGTTTATACTTTTGGCCCATTAATTGAGTTATTTCCTATTTGGATGCCTTCACTGATTTTTGTACTTATTATTTTTATTTTAAATGCTAAAAAAAGAATTTATGAATTCAATGAAAAGATGAACACCTTTGAGTTTGAAACTTTAGGTAAAATGGTTCTTCTTTCAGCAGTAATTTTACCTTTACTTCCAAAAGATACTATTATTCCTTATTTAGGAATATCATTTTATAAAGTTTGGCTGACTGTTGTTGTTATATCTTCTATCTCTTATGCAGGATATATTGTACAAAAATATCTATTTCCTTCAAAAGGTTTATTTCTTACTGCTTTAATTGGTGGTACTTATTCTTCAACTGCAACAACTGTTGTTTTATCAAAAAAAGCAAAAGTATTAATAAAAAACCATATTATAACAGCTTCAATTATTGCAGCAACTACAATGATGTATATTAGACTTGTTGTAATCTCTTGTATTTTTAATATTGAGGTGGCAAAATTAGTTATTATCCCTTTTTCATTTTTTATATTGTTTAGTTCATTATTGTCATTTTTTTATTATAAAAAAGCATTAGTTACAGAAAATAATATTGAAATAGAAGATAAAAATCCCTTGGAGTTGGGAACAGCTTTTATTTTTGCATTTTTATTTATAGTTATGATGTTAATCACAAATTTTGTAATACAACATTATGGAACAAGTGGTTTAAAACTTTTATCATCTATTGTGGGCTTTTCAGATATTGACCCATTTATTTTATCTTTATTAACTGGTAAACAAACTATACAATTAAGTGAAATATCTTCTGCTATTATAATAGCAGCAGGAAGTAATAATATTTTAAAAGCTATATATTCTTTATGGTTTGGAAGTAAAGAAAAAACTATCCATAGTTTTTCTTGGTTACTTGCTTTAGGGATATTAACTATTTTAGTGGGAGTTTTTATTTAAACTTCAAAGAGAGTTTATAAGTTTTCTACCTTATAAAGTTTTTTTCTCTCTTTTGAAGATGGTATATCTAACATTTTTCTATATTTTGTAATTGTTCTTCTAACCATTTTAAGGCTAAATTTTTCTTGAATAGAATCTAATAAATCTTGGTCAGTTAAAGGCTCTTCTCTATCTTCATATTCAACTAAGTTTTTAATATAACTTTTTATTTGAGATGATGATAAATCTTTGTTATTTACTGCATTTGTAAAAAAGTGTTTTAATGGGAATATCCCTAAATTACACTCAATATACTTATTTGCTACAGCTCTACTGATTGTTGATTCTGCAAAACCTAACTCTTGTGCTAACTCTTGCATAGAAAATGGTTTTAATTCTCCCCCAACAAAAAAACTAATTTGTTTTTCTACTATTAAAAGCACTATTTTATATAGGGTTGATTTTCTAAGATTTAAAAGGTTTACTAAATCTCTTGCTTCTTTTAATTTCTCTTTTATTGATTCATTTTTTGAACTAAATGGATCTTTTACCTCAATATCTGGATAATAGGCATTATTGATTTTGATATTTATATCTTCACCAATCTCTACAAAAAAATCAGGGATTACTTGAATATTTGTATTAATATAATCTATTGCGGGTGGATTATTAAAATATTTTATTATATCTTTTGCATCTTCAAATCTGTGGTGTCCTGCATATTTATCTAAATGAGCAATATCTTTTATAATCTTTTTTATAAAATTATATAGTTCATCATCAATTTTTCTATCACAGGCATCAAGTTGAAAAAGGAAAGATTCTGCTAAATCAAGTGCTCCAACTCCACTTGGTTCTAACATTGAAAATCTTTGTCTTATTGATTCAACATACTCTTTATATACTCCACAGGTATTTGCAATCTCTTCAATATTTCCATCAAAATATCCCTCTTCATTTATATCACATAAAATTTCAAAGGCAACTTTTTGTGAATTTGGTGTTGGAAAATTTGGTGGACAGATTTGATCTGTTAAAACATCATTTAGAGATTCCGAATAAAAAGCCATTGACTCAATAAACTCTCCACTAGTTCCTTGAGGCATAAAATTGTTATAAAACTCTTTTGGTTTCTTAATCTCCAAAAATGGATTTTCATAGGATACATTTTTTAGATGTTTCTCTAGGTCTTGAAGTGATGATTGTAGCATTGGAAGCCACAATTTTAATGATAAATTTAAATTTTGCTTTTGAGCAACTGATGTTGTTAATGTTGGTGCCATAACAGAATTTTACCCAAAAAAATTGTATATTTTGGGTAAAAACTGTATATTTTTTAGTACTTAATTCTAACTACACCGTTAGGTTTTACAACTTTCATTTGACAAGAAAGTCTAGTGTTGTCTGTACAAGTTCCAGCACAAGCTTCTTTAATTACTTTAATCTCTTTTTCGTTGATTTCTGATAAAAATTCCATACCTTGTTCAACTTCTACTACACAAGTTCCACATTCTCCATCTCTACATCCAAATGGTAAAGCTGAACCAGATGCTTCAACTACATCTTGAATTGTACTTCCTGGTTTAACATTGATTGCTAAAAAATCGTTGATAATTTCTACTCTTGTTGTCATAATTTATTCCTTTTAAATTGACCCTTTTTAAGGGACTTAATTTTTTTATGTCTACTTTCAGTGAATTGAGAAATCAATTCTAAAGTAGCAAATCCTAAATAACGAATGAATTCGCTTACTATTTTGATAATTTTTTATATGGTTTTACTAGAATATCACCTTTAATTAACATCATAGGTGCAATTCTAATTTTTGGGCTAATAGTAAATTGTTGGCATTGCTCTGCCTCTTCTTTAGTGATAGCTCCATACTCTACTAATAAATCTAACTCTTCATCTTCCATATAACTAGTAGGCTCTTCATCTGAAAGATTTTCTACACTGATTAAACATTTAGAATAATCTTTAGTATCAGAAGGTAACGGAACACCTTTCTCTTTTGCTAACCTAACAATAGGTTCACCGATTTTTGCATCATAAACACCGTCAGTTTCAGTGTTAAAATGCATGAAAATAACTCTTGCCATATTCTTCTCCTTTTTTTTAGATTGGTTAAAACCAAGCCATACGAAAAAATTCTTCTAAATTCTTTCATTTGACTTGGTTTTAACTTTTCAACTAATCTTTGTTGTAGTATTTCTCTCTATGTTTTTTCATAAATTCAAGCTCTTCATCTACTTCATTTCTGTAATCTTCCATAGCTTCTAGTTCATGTTCTCTACAGCCAACTATTTCTACAGGTGCATCTTCAACACCTAAAAAATGAACTTCATATACTCTGATTACTTGAAGAAACTCTCCTACAGATTTAATATATCCAACAGAACCTACTGGCATCATAAGAGTACCAATAGGTGAATGGGGATATGTTCCATCATTTACAATCTCTTTAACAAGTCTTACTTGTTGACCAATCCCAAATTTAGCTACATCTTCATCTTTACCAGATCTACTAGCTGTTACGCTGTCATGAAGTACCGTATCAGGATCAACTATTTGTTTATGATCCAATCCATCTTTAGCACCCACAACTTCCTCCTGAACCTTCTGGAGATGGAGAACATGAAGAACAACCTTCAAGTTTTCCTGTTTCATACATGTTCCAAACGTCAGCTGCACTTGGTGCGTGACCATTTACATAGTCTCCATATACTCTAAGAAGAGAAAATTTCAAAAACTCTAAAGTTTTATCATCACCTTCTATATTTGCCATACCTCTTTTGATAAGATTCCCATACTCTTTCATCATATGGAATCTTTTTACATTTACTAATGATTGATCAAATTCAATGTCAAAAAATTTAAAATAGTCTTCTGCATCTCTGCAGTTGTAAAAATCGTTTAAAGATTTCATTGTAAATCCTTTTTTATAGAGAGATTTCACCTTTAAGTTGGCTTACCCACTTTTCGATTCTCTCATCTGTTTTATCTTCTTCATTGTGGTTATCAATTGCTAAACCACATAATTTCCCATCCATCTCTGCTAGTGAAAACTCATATTTATAATCACCTGCATCTACAAAACCTACAGCTTTTGCTCCAAGATTAGTAAATGTTTTATGTAGTTTTCCAAGTGCTGAACAAAAATGCTCACCATGTTTTATACTATCACCTGCTCCAAAAAATGCAACAGTTTTCCCTGATAAATCCATCCCTTCATCTTCCATCTCTAATTGAGGGTCAACCCAAGAGAAGTGAACATCTCCTTGTCCCCAAGTTGAGCTTCCAATGAAAAGAACATCGAACTCTTCAAATTGTTCGATATCATCAAAGTCTTCTTCCATATTTACTATCTCTTCTACATCAAATGCTTCTGCTAATGCTTCTGCAACTACCATTGATGTTCCACCAGCTGTACCACAAAAAATTCCTACACTCGCCATTTTTTTTCTCCTTAATTAAACGTTTTTATATTTATCAAAAGTTTCGATTGCTTTTTTAAGGTTCTTCTCTCCCTCTTCTTCAAGCTTATCAAAACTTCTAAATGAAAACCTATGTGCATCTTTAAAAGATTTTGTACATAAAACAATATTATCTGTATAAACTACAACTTTACCAAAACCTTCGTGACTCATCTCCATTACAACTGAACACATAATTCCTGTAATTTTTTCAAAAGCTAAAGCAACTGCTTGGTAGATGATTCTGATATCTTTAACTTGCATCTCATCAATATCTGCAATAATTGGAATCTCTTTTAACTGTTCTTTAGTCTTAACATACTTTTCAGTTAAAATATCTTCATCTGATTTATTTACCCAAGTTCCAAATTGGTCTAGGGCTCTTACTTGACCAATTAATGTATCCATAAAAAGTTTTTTATAATCCATTATGCAACCTTTTTTGCAATGATTTTTTTAATAAATGGAGGAGGATTTGTATTTAACATCTCTTTTAGTTTGTTTACCTCTTCTTTTATACTTACCTCTTCTTTATATTTAATAGTAAATATTCCAGAATTAATAAGTTTTGCCGCTGCAATAGCACCAACGTTTGTGAAATAAACAATATCTATACCGCTTAATAAAGCAACTGCTTTGTCAGTATCTTTCTCTTCAACTTTTTTGATTTCACTTAAGTTAATAGAGTCTTTACTTATCTCATAAACAGCAAACTGTTTTGCACTACCAAAGTGAGAGTCAATCATCTCTAAATCTTTTGTTGCAAAAGCTACTTTTATTGATCCTTCTTTAGAATCATTCGATGTTATTTTTATACTACTCATGGCATTATCCTCATAAATTTGCTTATATATATGCAAATGTTGTTCCACAACATGAAGCTATTTTTGTTTACTTCTTATAAGGGCTAGAAAATCGATAAGGTCGCTTAAAAAGAAAGCTCTATTGTCTATAAGTGAAAAGTATACATGTATAAAGGTGTTTTGATTTACAAAAGATTTTGCATTTGCAACAAACTCAGGAGGTAGTTGTCTATTTATAGCCAGTTCTTTTACTAATTCATCACATACCTCTTCAAATAAAAAGAAAATTTCAGCAGGTTTCTCTTCTGTTAACATATAAATATCACTTCTATAAAGTTCATATTTTTTATATAGATTTACATATGTTTCTTTACTCATTTTCCTACTGCCTGTAAATAAAGTATATTGTTTGAAGTTTCAAGGAATTTTTCACATTCATCATCAAAATATGCTCCAACCCCACTACAACCAATACCTAATAATGTTGATTTTAAATAAATTATATGTGCTAGAAATCCAGCTAAAATATAGTTTCTAATATAATTTTCCTCTTTTTTAGAAGTATAAATAAGGGTAAATGCACTACTACCACCCAGTTTTTGGTTAAATGCAAGCTTTGTTGCAAGCTCTTCAAACTCTCCTGTTTTTAACAATGTTACATTTTTGTAACATCCTTTCTGAATAGTTTCTATATTGTTGTTTATAAAATATATCTCTATATTAAATTTTTGAGAGAATTCAAAAATATAATCAGTTATAAACTCAAATTCTTCTTTTGTGATGGATTCTTTTTTAAATCCTCTTATTGAACGTCTAGTATTTATAGAATTTTCTAATTGTTGTTTTTCTAAATCATCTAAAAATCTGAAAAGATCAATATTTTCATAATAAAGCTCTAAAGATTTTTTATAAAAATCTTCAATAAATGGTTCTTTTATATGGTAATCACAAGGTGGTACATTAACTATTGTATCCCTTAAAGATTTTTTGCATTCGTAGTCTTTGTATTCTTCTGTAAGAATAGAAGCAAAGAAAAACTCATTGTTTTCAAAACCAAAATCTTTATTTAAATTTTCTCTATCAAAGTCTAAACAAAGATTTGTAGGTAGATTTTTGAGTTTCAAAGCGCTATATATTGAACCAATTTGATGACCAACATCTAAAAGAAGATATCTAGTAGCTCTTTTTTCATATTTCCAAGAAGATCTAAAGTAAGCACAACTAACTAAAAAAACAAATTTTTGTTGATTAATACCTTTAAAATACTTTTCAATTCCATCAAGGCTTAGCTCATGGATTAAACAAAGGGTATCTAAAAGTGGTTCATAATGGTAAATACCAGATAAAACCCCTTTGACTCCTCTAATCTGAATATATATTTCACAAGGGTACAATCCCCCAGCACTTGGGTTTGCTCTTAGACTTACTTCTTCATTTCCATATTTTTTTGTTTGGGTGATTTTTCCAAAGTTTTTTATAAACCTTAACTCTTCATAATCATCAAGGTTAAATCTTCTAAAAAACTTTGGATACTCTTTATAATTTTTAGGTTGAGTTCTCCAGTCAATAAACTGTGTTTGACTGAAGCTATTTTTTAAAGTAATACTTGTGTTATTATGAAACTCTTGCATTCTTTAACATTTTAAATATTTTAGGTGTAACAGCTAAATCAATAGCTTTAAACCCATCAAGATTTTCCACTTCTGTATTTGCTTGATTTTCAATAAGAAGTTGAACAAAATCCTCTTTACCAGCACTTGCACAATACATTAAAGATGTAACTCCATTTACATTTTCAGAGTTTATATCAATCCCTGCATCAATTAAAGCATGAAAACAATCATATGAATTTGCAAAACATGAGTTCCATAAAGCAGAGTTTCCATCTACATTTTTCAAATCAAGGTCTGCCCCTAATCCAATTAACTCTTTTACAAGTTTTATATCCCCTTCTCTGGCTGCTTTCATAACTGCAGAGTTTCCATGTTTACCTTGTAAATTTAGATTGTTGATATCGTAATCGTTATCTTTAATCCATTCTCTTAATTCATCTGAAATAGCCATTTTATACACCCATCCAGTTTTCGTGAGTATGCCCTTTTTGTTTAAAGTTTACAACTTCATCAAGTGTAGTTTTAAAACTTTCTAAATCAAAACTTGTTTCTATATTTGAAGGGATTTCAATATATTTTATCACACCCTCTTTATCAACTATAAAAATTGATTTTGCTAAAAGTTCATCGTTTATATTAACTCCAAATTTTAAAGAGAAATTTTTAAATTCATTTGAGATTAACCCTTCATCAATCCCATAAGCCTCTTTTACTTTTGCAAGATTTTCATCACTACTTTTAGTGATAATATATGTAATAGTTTTTGAAGCATACTCTTGTAGAATATTATGCAAACCATTGTTATAAGCTTTTATACATGGGAAAGTTACTAGAACTTGAATTTTAGGTGCCATCATACCTATTACTTTTGTTTCACCATTTACCATTTTTACTCTAACAGCCGGTGCTTCTGTTTCAATTTTTCTATCTTTTTTTCCTAAAGTATATGTTTCGTTTTTATATGTTACTTCCATCTTATAGTATATCCTTGTGTGTAATTTGACAGTTTGTGTCTATTATCATTAATGATTTTTTTAATTGTTTATTTTCATCAATCATATTAAAAGTTTTTCCAAAATCTTTAAACTCTTTTGAGATTAAACTTTCGCTTAATTCATATTGACTAATAATCTCTTCACACTCTTCTTGTGTACTTGAAGTTATTATAAAGGCATCTGCCCTATCTTTAAAAAACTCAATAGCTTCACTTAAAGCATCATTGAACTCTTTTATATCAGGTAGTGTCATAACCACTTGAACTTTTTCTTTTGGTATTCCAATAAGTCTAGTTCTTCCATTTATCATGCCTAAGCCAATAGCAGGAACTATTGGCCTTTCAAACTTAATGCTCATCATGACCTCCATGTTTATAATGATTAACTAAATTAGCCAATTCAAAAAGTAAATAAGCACTTCCTTCATAAAGTACATCATTTTTCAACTGGTTACCAACACCCTCATAATCAGGGAAACCTCTTAGCATTAAGGCTTTTTTGTATTTTTTTGTATATCTTTCCCCATGGAAATTTGTAATTAAAACATCACTATTTTGCATATATTTTTCCACATCTTCAAAATCACCAATTTGTAGGTGTTCACAATCAATCTCATCTAATAAATCATTTTTATGAGTAGTGATGATTGCTTTGATATTTGCTCCTGCTTCATAAATAGTATTTGCTACACTTAAAGCTTGATCTGGTTCAAGTGCAATCACAACAGATGCACTACCAACAGCAAAGTGTGTATCAAGTAAGGCATCTTGTAATCTTTTTCTCCATCTAACAATACTTGGATGGGGTGTTGAAATATTTTTGATTTTACATAGTTGTTTAAAAAACTCATCAGAGTTTTCAAGTCCACCTAAACTATCAAAGTGTAAAAGATTTATATTTGGATTTTTATCTTTTAGTTTTTCTCCAGCTTTTTTTACACTTGAACCAACAGAGATAACTAAAGATGCAGTTGAGAGTTTTTTTATCTCATCAACTGTAATACCACCAGCACTTAAAGCTCCTTGTTTCAATCCAAGGTGACCATCTAATGAATCACTTAAATCAGGTAAAGCATGAACTTCATAACCAAATAAAGAGATAGTATCTTTGATTTTTTCTACCTCTATTGGTTTTAAATTTACATTTGGAATTATCACAGCTTTGTTTGAGTCTATTTCACTACTTGGTTCAATTATTTGAGAAATAATTGCTTCAATAGAAAGTGCAAAACCACTTTCAATAGAACCCTCAAAATCTGGTGTGTTTACATATACCATATCTTGTTGATCTTTTACTAAAAGACAGGCTCCTCTAATATCATCACCTTTTGTTTCAGTAAGTCCAGTTGTAAAAAGACCTACTAAATCAGGTTTTACTTTTTTTGTAATATTTTTAATACTCTCGCTAATAGCATAATCACCACCATCAATTACTGCTGTAATATCATTTACCGCTGTAGTTTGTACAGCAATTGGGTCGTTGAAGTGTCTAGTGAAAAATACTTTTGAAAATGAAGCACACCCTTGAGCACCATGCATCAAAGGCATACAATTTTTAATACCTAAAAAGCATAACATAGCTCCCATTGGTTGTGAAAGTTTTATAGGATTCATTTGTAAAGGTTTGGGACTAATTGCTTCCATAGTTTTTCCTAGATAGTTTTTTTAAGGGCATGCAAAAAGTGTTCCTAAAAGGGATATATAAATTATTATAAAATAGTAGAATTAGTTGTAAGATTTAAGTTAAATAGTTATATTTTTGTTATTTCTTATTCCCTACATCTGACATCAAAATAGATATCCATTTAGTAGATTTATTTGAATCAAAAGCGATTTTTAAAGTCATAGTAATTGGTACTGCTAAAAACATACCAACTATTCCTAGTACCCATCCCCATAATATAAGTGAAAAGAAAATAACTAAAGGTGACAGTCCTAACTCTTTTCCCATAAATTTAGGTTCAATGATATTACTAATAGAGATATTTATCACTATATATAATATTATTAAAATCACAGTAGTATTTAAATCAGCACTTACAAATGACAATAATATTGCGGGAATTGCTGCAATAATAGAACCAACTACTGGAATAAAATTAAAAAGCATAGCTATTACACCCCATAAAATAGGATAATCAATCTTAAAAAACATCAATGTTATTGTTACTAAAAGACCTGTTAAAAAACTTGTAGTGGTTTTTACTAAAAAGTATTTTTGAATATTTTGTGAAAAAAGATAAAAATGTTCAAGTTTCTCTTTGTTCTTTTCAAAGATTATTTTGAGTTTTTTCTGAAAAGATTTTGACTCAGCTAAAATAAAGCCAATACCAATAATCACAAGTAAAAATTTTGAAAGAAAAGTTCCAATACTTCCTATAAGGTTTGTAGTGATTCCAAAAAATGAACTAAAATTTAGTGTATCTAAAATAGTTTTTTTATCAATAGCATAACCATAAGACTCTACAAATGATATTGAACTTAAAACTGTAGTTTTTAATTGTTTTTCATACTCTGGAAGATTAGTTAAAAAATCTTTTAAAGATATATTTACAATATAAGATAAGAGTAACGATATCAAAATAAAAATCCCCAATACAACCATATAAGAGATAAGTTTAGGGATATTTTTATTTTCTAACAGTGTAATAATACTTGAAATAATTGAAGAGATAAAAATAGCTAAGAAGAGGATGATTACTATTTCACTTGCAGCTTTAATACCAGCAATTATGATTATCAAACTAGCAAAATAGAAAAAATAGTTTTTAATCTTTATAGCATCCATAATGTTCCTTTTTTATCTATGATGCATTATAAAATATTTTTACCTAAATTTAAATTTATATTAATTCTATAATCAAAATCTAATGTTTATTATTATTTTAGTACAATATTTATCATTTAAATCGTAAAGATTTTTTATAAAATAGATTGATGAGGTATTAGTGGATTTATGAATGGGAATAAAATAATTTATACAAATATTCTAAGTCTCTTTAAAGTGTACGTAAGGTATACTTACAGTAACACACTCCTTCCACCTCTCTTAGACGTGCCAACGAAGGAGTTTTCCTTATGACCGAATTGCAAGAACAACTTCAAAATATAAAAAATCAAAAAAATTCATACAAAAAAGTTTTTAAAACTTATGAAGAGCAAGTAGCCATTTTAAAAAGTAGAAACTTAAAAATTTCAAATAACTCTTTTGCGATATCAAAACTACAAAGAATAAATTATTATAGATTAAGTGCATATTTTTTACCTTTTCAATATCCAAAAAATTCAGATAAGAAAGATATATTTTTAGAAAATATTACCTTTGAAGATATTATTCAATTATATTATTTTGATTGCGAACTTAGAAAAATCATATTTGAAGCAATAGAATGTATTGAAGTATATTTTAGAACTAAAATTACATATTGTCATGCTTCAAAATATGGAGCTTTTGGCTATTTAGATAAAAAAACTTTGAAACTAGTCAATCTTTTTTTGATGATATTATGATTAGTTTAAAAGAAGAAACTAAAAGGTCTCAAGAATTATTTATAAAACATTTCAAAGATGAATATCATACTACTGATTTACCTCTTTGGACAGTTGTTGAAGTGATATCCTTTGGTACTTTATCAAAAGTTTATTCCATATTAAAAACAGAAGAACAAGAGTCTGTAATATCTAGTCTTAATGGCATAAATAAAAAAGTTTTTAAAAATTGGCTTCATGGTTTATCTGTTATTAGAAATATTTGTGCACATCATAGTAGATTATGGAATAGAACTTTAGGTGTTAAGTTTGAAATTCCTAGAAAGAAAGATGAATTTTTATCCATTAAAAGAATAGAAGAAAACAAAGAGCATAAATTGAATGATAAAATCTTTTTTGCCTTAAGTATTATTGAGTATATTTTGAGTTCTATTGGAGAGGATGAATTAGATTTTAAATTAAAAATTAAAGATTTATTACAAAAATATCCAAAGGTAAAAATAGAAAGTATGGGATTCCCTATTAATTGGAAGGAAAATTCTATTTGGGAAGATAGTCAATAATGACTAATTTCCCCACGGTTCAGGAGTACCAACAACTTTAAATACTCTGTTGTTAACTGCATGACATACATCTTTTGCAAGATTTACAAGACCACCATATGCTCCATAACTTACTTTTTTCTCTTGGTTTACATCTACAAAGGCTACTTTTTTCTTAATAGCTGTATATAAACTTCTTCCCCCTGCAAGTAAGATATCAACATTGTGTTCATCTATTAGTTTCGCTTGTTCACTTCCTGGATCTGTCATAAGGATATCTACATATTGTGCAGCTATCTCTTTATCTTCTAAAGTTGCTTTTCTTACACTTGTTGCCACA
Organism: Arcobacter sp.; assembly: GCA_003252105.1. Taxonomy (GTDB): domain Bacteria; phylum Campylobacterota; class Campylobacteria; order Campylobacterales; family Arcobacteraceae; genus Halarcobacter. Next base: position 54,079 of record QKDL01000085.1, on the reverse strand, counting down.
ACTTCGATACCAATATCTTGTAAAGCACTTGCTATTGACCAAGATTTATTTCCACCAGTATTTAAAATAGCTTTTTTCCCATTAAGAATTTTTCTATAAGGGATTAAAGCTTCTTCTAATTTTGCTTCCTCTTCGGCAATTATAGCTTCTGCTCTTGCAGTAAGTTCAGGATCACCAAAAGCATTTACAATACTTCTAATTGCATTGCTTGTATCTCTTCTTCCATAAAATGAGATTGAGATATACGGAATTTGGTATTTTTCTTGCATCTTTCTACATAAAGTAATCAACGATTTTGCACAAACTATTACATTTAGTTTTGCTGTATGTGCCATTTGAATGTTTTCAATTCTTCCGTCACCTGCTAATGTTGATACAACTTTTATACCAATTTTTTCTAAAATAGGAGTATATTGCCACATATCACCTGTAACATTGTATTCTCCAATTAGGTTTATACCAAAAGGATGGATTTCCTCTGGTTCTCTTGTTCCAATTAATTGGTGAAGCACTGATTCAGCACCAAGTCTAGAACCTAAGTTTTTACCACCAACAAAACCTGGAGAGTGAACAACAACTATAGGTATATTGTGTTTCTCTTCAAGTCTAGCACAAGTTGTATCCATATCATCACCAATCATTGCAGTTACACATGTTTCATATACAAAGATTGCTTTAGGATTTTTATGCTCAACTATATAGTTAATAGCATCTTCAAGTTTTTTATCACCACCAAAGATTACATCATTTGTAGATACATCTGTTGTGTATCCTGTAACTGTATTGTTTTCACCATTGTGAGAAGTTAAAGTTGCTCTTGTTTCCCAAGATGCACCTATACATGTAGCTGGTGAATGAACCAAGTGTACAGCATCAGCATATGGAAAAAGTGCTATTTGAGAACCCTCAAAAGCACATCCTCCTGATGTTGCCCCTGGCTTTGGTTTGTCACATGAAGATTTTTTTTCTTTATTATGTGAACATGCGCTTTCATTCAACAAATCTCTAATTAATTTCTTATTTACCATCTTAGAGCCTTTATTATATTTTTTTTCTTATTATGCAATATATGTTCCTTTATTACTCAAGTAAATAAAAGCTCTATTTTAAGGGAATAGTTTTTGCATACAATTTTGTAACAATTAAATTAGTAGGAGAAGAAAATGATAGCAATACCATTAAGTAGTAGTGGAACTACAACAATTTCAGATTTATATGGGAATGCATCTTTTTTTGCCCTTTTAAATGCTGAAACAGGAAGTTTTTCTGTAGTTGAAAACGAAGGATGTGGAAACGGTTTAGATACAGCAAAATGTGTAGTTGACTCTGGTGCAACTAGCACAATCTTTTTCCATATGGGAGAGGGTGTATATAAATATCTAAATGAAAATGGAATAAAAGTATTTACCTCTTCAAAAGTATATTTGACTTTGGAAGATATATATAATGATGTTAGAAATAACAGTTGTAAAGAGGTTACTTTATCAAACTGTGACGTTCTTTTAGATTCTGGTACAACAAGTTGTGCATGTGAGTGTAACGATAACTAAAAAGAGGAAAAGATGGCTGTAATAATAACTGAGGAGTGCATTAACTGTGATGCTTGTGTTGATGAGTGTCCGGCAACTGCAATAGTTAGTGCGGATGAATCACCTTTGGATGAACCAGAGTTTACATATGTTAAACCAGAAAAATGTATAGAGTGTGTAGATTGTTCTGTTCCAAAATGTTTTGATGCCTGTCCAACACCAGGTGCAATTGCATGGGATATGCCATATACCCAAGAGTTTGATGAGTATTATCTTCAAAGAAATGATGAGGGTATATATAAAATAAGAGTACATAAGAAAAAAGGTGTATTTTCACCATCTTTTCAACCAAGACCTTTTAGAGAGGTTATTGATATGCAAGATAGAATAGAACATAAGGCATTAGAGTTTTAAGATGGAAAAAGATTTAGAATATTATAAATCATTAAAATACCCATTTGAGTGGTACAGTGGTGAACATGAAGTGGGAGATGCTTTTTTAGTAGAGTTTTTGGATTTTGAAGTAAAAGCAGCCAGTGAAGATTTAGATGAAGCGATAGAGTTGGCTCATGAATATTTATATGAGCATATGAAAAGAGAATTAAAAGCAGGTAGGCAACTACCAAATCCAGGTGAAGGAGTTAGATTTATGAAACATAGAGAGGCACTTGCAGCATACAAAAGTAAAGATTTTGATACAGCATTAAATATTTGGCAAGAGGAAGCTAAACTTAAAAATGACCAAGCTATGGCAAACTTAGGACTTATGTACCTAAAAGGTGAAGGTGTAGAAAAAGATTATGCTCAAGCTAAAAGCTGGTTTGAAAAAGCAAGTGATTATGATAATGATTCTGCAAACTTCAATTTAGCACTTATGTATCAAACAAAAATAGGTGTTGAAGAGGATTTAGAAAAAGCAAAAGATTATTTTAGACGAGCAGTTAGAAAAAACCATACACAAGCAGCCTTTAGGCTTGCACTTATACTTTTACAAGATAGACAAAATTTAGAAGGTGTAAAAGAGGGATTTGACTGTATGTTAAAAGCTGCTCAAAATGGTCATGCCATGGCAAATATTCAACTTACAGGTATGGATAAAGAGTTACCAAGTGACTGTGAACTAAATGACCACTTTAGAGCTCAAACAAGAGAAAAACAATTAGAAATCATAAATGACACATTAGATAGATTTATCAGACCAATTTTAGTAAAAGATGGTGGAAATGTTGTTTTAATTGATTATATGGATCAGCCAGAAATAGAGATAAGACTTGCATATCAAGGTGCATGTGTAGGATGTTCGATTGCATCAACAGGAACTTATTCTATGATTGCAGACACTATGCAAAAAGTTATTGATCCAAAAGTTAGGATATTTATACTATGAAAATTGCATTTGCATCTCAAGATAATATTCATGTTAATCAACACTTTGGTTGGTGCAAAGAGTTTTATATCTATGAGATAACAGGTGATTCTTACAAATTTGTAAAATCAGTTGATTCTTCAATTGAGATTGAAGATGAGATTGATAAATTAACATATAAAATAGAGTGTATTGAAGATGCTGATATCTTATATGTTCAACAAATAGGACCAAAAGCATCTATGATGGTTAAGTCTTGTAAGATATTTCCAATGCAAGCTAGCAAAGAAAATGAAAAAATAGAGGATGTATTAAACGCTCTAATCCAAATGCAGGATAATCCTCCACTTTGGATGAGAAGGTTAATAGCAAAATAAGATGATAAACGAAAAACCGATAGAAGTAGCACCAGATATATTTTTTATAGGGGCATTTGACCCTGATATTAGAACTTTTGATATTATAATGAAAACTGCAAATGGGTCTTCATATAATGCATATCTAATTAAAACTAGTGAAGGTGTTATTATTGTTGATACTGTAAAAATTGAGTTTCAAGAACAGTTTTTTAAAAAAATTGAATCATTATGTACATATGATGAGATAAAATATGTGATTTTACACCATTTAGAACCTGATCATGCGGGAGCAATTCCTGAACTTATGAATAGAGTAAAAGATGATGTAAAAGTATTAATCTCTCCTCAAGCAACTGCTATGTTAAAAGCTATAACAAAAAGAGATAATATTGATTTTGAAACAGTTTGGACAAACAAAAGTTTAAAACTTGGAGAAAAAACAATTAAGTTTTTAACAACTCCATATCTTCATTGGCCTGAAACTATGAGTTCATATGTTGAAGAGGATGGGCTTTTATTTTCTGGTGATGTATTTGGAAGTCATTATTATGATAGAAGATTGTTTGATGATTTAGTTAGTGATTTCTTTTATGCTTTTAAATATTATTATGATCATATTATGAGACCATTTAAATCATATGCTTTAAATGCTTTAAAACTATATGATAAATTAGATATCAATATAATTGCTCCTTTACATGGACCAATATTAAGACAAAAACCTTATAAATATATTGAATATTATAGAAAATGGAGCCAAAACGATTTCAAAGATGTTTTCCATGGCAAAAAAGTTGTATCTATTTTTTATCTAACAAGTTATAAAAATACAAAAGATATGGCTGAATCTATTTTTGAAGGTGCCGAAAGTGTAAAAGGTATTATTGCAAATGTGTATGATTTGGCTTCAATCGAAGAACAAAATATGATTAATATCCTTGAAGAAAGCGATGGGATTTTAATCGGAACACCAACAATCAACGCAGATGCTCCAAAACCTGTATGGGATCTACTATCTTGTATGATGCTTTTAGAAAAAAGAGGAAAAACAGGTGGTGCTTTTGGAAGCTACGGTTGGAGTGGTGAAGCAGTTGAGATGATTTTACATAGATTAAAATCACTTAATTTTAAAGTTCCACCATTAGAACCTATGAAAATAAAACTAATCCCAACACAAGAAGAGCTTAAACAATGTTATGACTATGGTGTTGAATTTGCTGAAATAGTAAATGGGAAAATGGTAGAAATTACAATGAATTAAAACAGAATGAATTAAGTGGTGATGGGTATATTAAAATACAGTAACTTTGACTAAAACAACTAAATTTTATACTCATCACCAGTTAATTTACGATAATTCACTTAATCCAGAAACTTTATAAACTACATCTTTCAACTCATTTAACTTTTTTATAATTGCATCATTGCAAGGTTTATCTAAATTGTATCTAGTATCCATAAAATCGTAGATATTATCTATATTTGAAAAAAGTTCTTTTAATAGTTGCTCTTTTATTTGGTCTTGAATATTCATACTTTTGCTCCATATTATATGTATAGGTTTTACAATTGTATGCATTTTCTATTCCTAAAATTTCTATGGAACACTATATGCATTAACCCAAAGTAGAAAATGAAAAAAAGGAGATACTATGAGCTGTTCTTGTACATCAAGTAGTACACAATCTGAGTTAGAACAAGAGGTGATGGATAAAATCAATAACCATCCATGTTATAGTGAAGGTGCACACCAACACTACGCAAGGATTCACGTTGCTGTTGCTCCTGCATGTAATATCCAATGTAATTACTGTAATAGAAAATTTGACTGTTCAAATGAATCTAGACCAGGTGTTACATCAAATAAACTAAGTCCTGAGGATGCAGTTAAAAAAGTATTATATGTAGGTGGAGATATTCAACAACTTTCAGTTGTAGGAATTGCTGGACCTGGTGATGCTTTAGCTAATCCAAAGAAAACATTTAAAACATTTAAAATGTTACATGAAAAAGCACCAGATCAAAAACTTTGTTTATCAACAAATGGATTAAGACTTCCAGATTATGTTGATGAGATGGTTAAATACAATGTTGACCACGTAACAGTTACAATTAATTCAGTTGATGAAACTGGTGAAATTGGAGCTAAAATTTACCCATGGGTTCACTGGAACCATAAAAAAGTGTTTGGAGCTGAGGGTGCAAAAATTCTTTTAGAACAACAACTAAAAGGTATTCAAATGTTAGTTGAAAGAGGAATCTTAGTAAAAGCTAACTCTGTACTTATCCCTGGTGTAAATGACCAAGAACTTCCAAATGTTGCAAAAAAATTAAAAGAATTAGGTGTATTTTTACATAACATTATGCCATTACTTTCAAAAGAAGAGTATGGTACATATTATGGATTAAATGGACAAAGAAGTGCTACTGACCAAGAGGTTATGGCAGCACAAGAAGCTTGTGGTATGGATATGAAACTAATGAGCCACTGTAGACAATGTAGAGCTGATGCTGTTGGTCTAATTGGTGAAGATAGAGGTGCAGAGTTTACTCCAGATGTATTCCAAGATATGACATGGTCAGAGCTTGAAGATCAATACAATATTGAAGCAAGAAAACAAAAACATGAAGTTATTGAAAACTGGAGAGCAGCTTTAGAGCAAGCAAATGATAGAATCAAAATTGAGCAAGCTTCTAAAGAAGAATTAAGTTCTACTGGTGAAACAAAATTAGTTGCAGTTACTACTGCTGGTGAAGGTACTATTAACCAACACTTTGGTAATGCAACTGAGTTCTTAATTTACGAAGTTGGTGATAAAGCAATCAAATTTGTAATGCATAGAAAAGTTGAAAATGCATATTGTAAAGGACCTGAAGATTGTGATGGTTCTTATCCAATTGAAGAGATTAAAAACACTTTAAAAGATGTTGATATTCTTTTAACAGAAAAGATTGGTGGATGTCCTCAAGAGGAGTTAAGCTCTATTAACTTAATCTCTGATGACTCATATGCACTTCAACCAATTGAGAAATCAGTTTTTGCTGCTGCACAGAAATATTTCTATGCTGCTGCTGAATCAAAAACAGAGCAAGAGTTAGGGTAATCCCTAACTTTTACAAAAATGAATAATCAACCTACAATAATACTTTTAAAAGGTAATGGACCAATCTCTATAAATAATGAGTTAATGGAACTTTATCCAGTTACTACTTGTCATGGAGCAATTGGCTTTCCACTAAAAACACTTCGTGCAGATAAAATTTATATAATAGAAAATCTGGAAAAATTTTGGCAAATCGAAAAAACTATCAAAGATAAACCTTGTTGTTTTTTATATTCATATACAAAATTAACAAAAGAGGATTTAGAAAAAATTCACGCACCTTTTATTGAAACAATTTAAAAAAATTGTTTTTTAAATCAATCTACGGAATAAAATTTGCATCTTACTTAACATAATCTAATAAGAGGTAATTAAGATGTTTCTTATAAATGACACAACTTTAAGAGATGGAGAACAAGCTCCATACGTAGCGTTTAACACAAAAGAAAAGCTTAAGATTGCACAAAAACTTTACGAAGTTGGTGCTGACGAACTTGAAGTTGGTATTCCTGCTATGGGTCAAAAAGAGCAGGAGGATTTAAAAGAGATACTTGCGCTTAATCTACCTATTAGAATTATGAGTTGGAATAGAGCGACACTAAGTGACTTAGAAGCATCTATGAACTGTGGGCTTAAAGCAGTTGATTTATCAATTCCAGTATCAGATATTCTTATTGATGTTAAGTTTAAAGGAGACAAACATAGACTTCTTAAACAGCTTGAAGATGTAGTTACTCAAGCTAAAAAAGATGGACTTTTTGTTTGTATTGGGGGAGAAGATTCATCAAGAGCAGATCTTGGCTTTTTAGAAGAGGTTATGACTTTAGGTAAAGAGTTGGGAGCTGATAGATTTAGATACTGTGATACAGTTGGTATTTTAACACCACATAAAACTTATGAAAATATTAAAAAGTTGAGTTCTTTGAACTTGTTAGATATTGAAATGCATACACACAATGATTTCGGAATGGCTACTGCAAATGCAATTTCAGGTTTTGAAGCTGGAGCAGTTAGTGCAAATACAACAGTGATTGGATTAGGTGAGCGCGCGGGCAATGCATCTTTTGAACAAGTTCTTATGAGCTTAACAAGACTTTTTGGTAAAAAAACAGATATAGATTCTAAAAAACTTAAAAGGCTTATTCAACTAGTTAGTGTTGCATCAAATAGAAGAATAGATACAAATCTTCCAATAGTAGGAGAATATATCTTTTCTCACGAATCTGGTATTCATGTAAATGGAATGATGAAATCAAAATCATCATATGAACCATTTACACCAAAAGAGGTTGGATTAAAAAGAGAGTTTCCAATAGGGAAACACTCTGGTACATCTACTTTGATGTATCATCTTGAATCTATGGGAATACATCCAGATAAAGAGGTTTTACAAAAACTTTTACCACTAGTAAGAGAGATTGTTACAAATAGAAAAAAAGTATTAGATACTACAGAATTAAAAGAGTTATATTTATGTTCGTTGGATATTTAAGAAGTAATTTTGAAGAGGAGATAACTGACCTTATACACAGTGATTCTCTTTTTGAAGTGGAGCTTTTGAAAAAAACATATGAAGCTTTTCCTCAATATTGTTTTGCTGCCTATGACAATGGGCAAATTGTTGGGGTTATTAGTGCATATTCTTTTAATAAACATATTTATATAAATGTTATAAAAGCTATGAAAGCCCATGAAGATGTATTAATTAGATTGATAAAATTATTAATTCAAAACACTTCAACAATGAATATCTATGTTTTGGCAGATACTAAAATGGCTTCATATTTTGAACCATTTAATTTTAAAGAGCATTCAACTTTTATCAGATTTATACACAGCGGAGAAGCTGTTGCTTTTAATTTCTCAAACTCAATTGCAAAACAAGTGAGTGGAGAGGATTATGAGAATGTTTCTAAAAGAATAGATAGGGAAGTATTTTTAGATGATAGAGATGATTATCTAAAAAAAGATTGTTCTTTTTCAAACTCTTTAAAATTATCTACTCAAACAGGTTTTTTACACTCTTATGTAGTTAATAAAAGGCATATTAGAATCTCTCCTTGGGAGATGCAAAATGAATCTTACTTGGATGCTGAAAAGCTTCTAAGAGGAGTTTTATACTATAGAGGACTTAAAAAAATTTTTGCATATGCACCTGAGATAAAAGAGATTACAGAGCTTTATGAGAGTTATAAGTTTAAAAAAGAGTCAAAATTTAAACTTTTATATTTAGGGGAGAAACCCCACGTAAAATTAGAAAATTTATACGCAATCTAAAAAAAGGAGATTTAAATGTCAGATTTAACAGAAGAGCAAAAAGAAGCAAAAAAAGAGTTAGCTAAGTACAAGAGAAAAGTTGTAGAACTAGCTGGTGTTGTTCATGATATCGTTGAAGATACAATCTGGACTGAGTATGATAAATTACCAGAGCTTAGTGAACAAATCGCAGTTGCTATGAAAGATGTTAATGCATTCAAAGAGCAACACCCTTATTTAAAATAAGAAGTATTAAATGGAAGACTTGAAAAATAAACAAATCTGTGAATGTGGAGAGAAAACTGTACAAGAAGCAGTAGAGATTTTTCAAAATACTGATCTTCCATACAAAAAGGCTAAAAAACTAGTCACAGGATGTAATAAAACCTGTTGTAGAAAACCTTTAATGGCTTTATTCAACATGGTGGATTTTGGTTTTATTGATTATGAAGAGATATCTTTTTTAATAGATGCAATGAATGATAGGTTAAAGGATTGATATGGATAATGATATTGAAAACTTTATAAGATGGGTTAAATCCTCAGGTTTAACATCTACTATATCAACTCATATTGATGATATCAATATGATGACCCATTTGGATTTATCAAAAAAGAAAATTAGAGAGTTACCAGAATCTTTTGGGGTTCTAAAAAACTTAACAGTTTTAAAACTTTCTAATAATAGATTAAAAAAGTTACCCCACTCTATTGGGCAACTTAAAAATCTAAAAAACCTTCAATGTGAAAACAATCTTTTAGAAGAGATTCCTAGCTCTATAGGAGATTTATCTAAGCTGATGATTTTAAACCTAAATGGTAATAGATTAAAAACTCTTCCTGAAGAGATTTATAAGCTTACAAATCTAACTAGACTTACTATTGCAGCAAATAAGTTAGAGAGTTTATCTATAGGTTTAGAGAAGTTAACTAAGTTACTTTATTTATCTTTAGATACAAATGAACTAGATGAATTACCAGATGCATTTTCTAAGATGAATTCACTTTATTACTTAGATATTTCATATAACAATCTAAGTTTTTTACCAAAATCTATATCAGAAATTGATGAGTTGGAAACCCTACTTTTAGAGGGTAATCATCTACAAAATTTACCATCATTAGAGTCTCATGATATGTTGATAAAACTTGATTTGAGTGATAACTCTTTAAGTTCGTTGGACTTTAATGTTAGTAAATTGGAAGATCTAAAAATATTAATTTTAGACAACAATGAGTTAACAGGTTTACCTGATGAGGTGTGTAGTTTAAAAAATTTGACAAATTTAAGTGTAAGTGCAAATTGTCTTGAAAAATTGCCTGAGAATATAGGAGATTTACAAAAGTTAGAAGAGTTGGATGTGGAAGATAATAACCTTGATTCTCTTCCAAGTTCAATTGAAAACTTAAAAAATCTAAAAAATCTTTATATTCAAAACAATAACAATCTTGAAAGACCAAAAACACTTGATCTTGAATTTTGTGATATGTAAGGAGGTAACATGAGTAGTTTAGAGATTATGGAAGTAGAAGTATTGGATTTGTTGCAAAATCATGCAAATGATGAGTATGCTAAAGATACCCTTGCACCTTGGATTGCAAGAACGTCTTTAAGAATGGGACATTTATATTCTGATTTGGGATTAATAAGTAGAAAAGAGATGAGTCGATTTATGACTAATAATTTTTCTTCTTTAGCAAAATTAAAACCAGATAGTATCAGATGGAAAAAATACCTTTATGATTGTATAGGAAAAACAGCACCAGCTTGTGCTACATGTAGAGATATAACAAACTGTTTTCAATGTGATTTAGCTTCTTAAAGCTTAAATTCATCAAATATCGCTCTATTTTTTGAAAATAGTTTGTAGTCTATCCCTTTATAAGCAAACTCTAAATAGTTTGCATGAAGCCAAAGTCTGCTTGAACCAGTTTTTTCTATTCTATCAGAAGATGATAACTCTTTTGTAAGATAGTTTTCAGCTGTTTCATCATCTATTCCATATATTGGGTCTCCTAAAATCTTATGCCCTATTGAGTATAGATGTACCCTTAATTGGTGTTGTCTACCAGTTACAGGAATAAGTTCAACAAGACTTAGGTTTCTTTTTTCATTGTATTTAATTGGTTTTACAATGGTTTTAGACTCTTTACCCTCTTCTTTTGAACAGGTTGTCATCCTAACACCTATAGCTTTGCCCTCTTTTTTTAGATTTTTATCTATTGTTAATTCTTTTTCAATTTTTCCTTCAACAATTGCTATATATGATTTTTTGTATTCTTTTTTCTCAAACATTGTTGCTAAAGCGTTTGTAACCTCTGAATTTAATCCCACAAGAACTAGTCCAGATGTCTCTGCATCTATCCTATGAGCTTGGTTTGCATCCTCTCCTAAATGAAATCTAATCTCATCTAAAAGTGAATAATCAGTTGATTTTGATATGGGATGAATCATAAGATGTGAAGGTTTGTCAAATATAGCAAAATCACTAAAAATAAGTAAAGGTTTAAGACCTCTAGAATGCCCTTCAAACAGTGCAATATATATATATTCTTCATTTATTATTTCTGACATTTGATATGACTTTTTGTTCTCTTTAAAAACTCTCCCTCTACTTATCAAACGATTGGCTACAGCGGGCTTGTAGTGCATATCTTGCATCAAAAATATTTGTATTTTTTTGCCTTTACAGGCTTGATATTTTTTTAAAACGAAAGGCAAATTTTTTCCTAAAATTTAAGTAAAAATTTAACAAAAGTTAAACAAAATCTTTGGCTAAATTAGATACGATATCTTACACGAATTTATAAAAAAATCTGATAAAAATAGAGCGAATATTGAGAATAAGGGACATATAGATGGTTGAAAGATATGCCAGAGAAGAGATGAGTAAACATTGGACTCAACATGCTAGATATGCAGCATGGCTTGAGGTTGAAAAAGCGGCAGTAAAAGCTTGGAATAAATTAGGACTTATTCCAGATGATGATTGTGAAAAGATAGTTAAAAATGCTACTTTTTCAGTTGAAAGAATCGAAGAGATAGAAGCTATTACAAAACATGATTTAATTGCATTTAACACAAGTGTATCAGAATCACTTGGTGAAGAATCAAGATGGTTCCACTATGGTATGACATCTTCTGATGCAGTTGATACTGGAGTTGCACTTCAGATGAGAGACTCTTTAAAAATTATTATTGAAGATGTAAAAATGTTAATGGAGTCTATCAAAAAAAGAGCCCAAGAACATAAATATACACTTATGGTAGGAAGAAGCCATGGTATTCATGGTGAGCCTATTACTTTTGGTCTTACATTAGCTGTATGGTATGATGAAGTAGCAAGACATCTTAAAAATCTTGAAGATACTATGGAAGTTATTTGTGTAGGACAAATTTCAGGGGCTATGGGAAATTTTGCCCATGCACCACTTGAACTTGAAGAGTTAGCAATGGCAGAATTAGGGCTTAAACCAGAGCCTTGTTCAAACCAAGTAATTCACAGAGATAGATATGCAAGACTTGCAACTGCTTTAGCACTATTAGCTTCATCAGTTGAAAAATTTGCAGTGCAAGTAAGACATTTACAAAGAACAGAAGTTTATGAGGCTGAAGAGTATTTTGCAAAAGGGCAAAAGGGAAGTTCAGCTATGCCACATAAAAGAAATCCTATCTTAACAGAAAACATAACTGGACTTGCAAGAATGATTAGAGCTTATTCAATGCCAGCAATGGAAAATGTTGCATTATGGCATGAAAGAGATATCTCTCACTCATCAACTGAAAGATTCTGGTTACCAGATGCATTTATCACTTGCGATTTTATGCTTCATAGAATGAATAGTGTAATTGCAAACTTAACAGTTATGCCAGAAAATATGATGAAAAATCTAAATCTAACTGGTGGTTTAGTATTTTCACAAAGAGTATTATTAGAACTTCCAAAAGCGGGAGTTAGTAGAGAAGATGCTTATAAAATCGTTCAAAGAAACGCAATGAAAGTTTGGGAAGAGATTCAACAAGGTAAACCAACAACAAATGAAAATGGTGAGTCTTTATATCTTGGACATCTTTTAGCTGATGAAGATTTAAGAGCAAAATTAAGTGAAGAACAAATTAGAGAGTGTTTTAACTACGAGTATTACACAAAAAATGTAGATGCAATTTTTAACAGAGTATTCAATAAATAAAAAATATTAATCACAAGGCAATATTATGGCGATAATGATTGAGAAAAGAAATGGAAGAAAAGAGGTTTTAGATATTACTAAAATCCAAAAGATGACGATAGAAGCGACTAGAGACTTAGAGGGAGTATCTCAAAGTGAGTTAGAACTTGATGCACAAATTAAGTTTATAGATGGGATGAGTTCATCTGATATTCAAGATGCACTTATCAAAACAGCAGTTGAAAAAATTGATATAGATGTTCCAAACTGGACTTTTGTTGCTGCTAGACTTTTCTTATTTGATTTATATCACAGAGTAGGTAAAGTTACTCATGGAATAAAAGGTGAGCCGTATTGCCATTTAAGAGACTATTTAACATATGGAAAAGAAGCAGGAAGATTAATACCAAGTCTTGGTGAGGGTTATGATTTAGATGAATTAAATGATTATATTGACCCAAGTAGAGATTATCTATTTAACTATTTAGGAATTAAAACATTATACGATAGATATCTAATCAAAAATAGACAAGGTATTCCAATCGAGCTTCCTCAACAAATGTTTATGGCAATTGCTATGTTCTTAGCTCAAAATGAAGAAAATAAACAAGAAAGAGCAAAAGAATTTTATGATGTTGTTTCAAAATTTGAAGTTATGTTGGCAACTCCAACATTGTCAAATGCAAGAACAAACAGACACCAATTAAGCTCTTGTTATATTGGTTCGAGTCCAGATAATATTGAAGGAATTTTTGATGGTTATAAAGAGATGGCACTACTTTCTAAATATGGTGGTGGTATTGGTTGGGATTGGAACCAAATCAGAGCTTTAGGTGGGGTTATTGATGACCACAAAAGTGCAGCTGGTGGTACAATTCCATTTTTAAAAATCACAAATGATATTGCTATTGCAGTTGATCAATTAGGTACAAGAAAAGGTGCAATTGCTGTATACCTTGAGCCTTGGCATATGGATATATCAGATTTTATTGACCTTAAGAAAAACTCTGGTGAAGAAAGAAGAAGAACTCACGATTTATTCCCAGCACTTTGGATAACAGACCTTTTTATGGAAAGAATCTTAGAAGATGGTCATTGGACACTATTTGATCCATATGAAGTAAAAGATTTAAGTGAACTTCATGGAGAAGAGTTTAAAACTAGATATTTAGAGTATGAAAATGATGAAACTATTACAAAAGAGAGAATTAAAGCAAAAGATTTATGGAAAAAAATCTTAACTTCATATTTTGAATCTGGTTCACCATTTTTATGTTTTAAAGACAATGCAAATAGAGCAAATCCAAATGCTCACGTAGGGCATATTAGAAGTTCAAATTTATGTACAGAGATTTTCCAAAATACAAATCCAAATCACTACAAAATTAAATTAGAGTTTGAAGATGGAACAATTACTACTTATGAAGAGGAAGATATTGTATTAGTTGATGGTGGACAAAGTAAAAGAGCAAATAAAGTAACTGCACTTGATTCTATCAACGGGAAAAAAGTATTTATAGTAGAAAAAGAGAAAATAGATGGAGATACAGCAGTTTGTAACCTAGCTTCAATAAATCTTTCTAGAATAAATACAAAAGAGGATATAGAAAAAGTTGTTCCAACAGCTGTAAGAATGCTTGATAATGTAATCGACTTAAACTTCTATCCTTTAAGAAAAGTAAAAGCAACAAACCTAAAATCAAGATCAATCGGTCTTGGAGTTATGGGTGAGTCTCAAATGGTTGCAGAAAGCAAACTTGTTTGGGGAAGTACTGATCACTTTAAAAAGATTGATTCTTTAATGGAATCTATCTCGTACAATGCAATTAAAGCAAGTTCAAATTTAGCAGTTGAAAAAGGTATCTATCCTACTTTTGATGGTTCAAACTGGTCTAAAGGTATTATGCCTCATGATCATGCACCACAAGCAGTTAATGCCCTTGTTGATAAAGATCTATTTGATACAGGTTATGATTGGGATGCCCTAAGAGAACAAGTTAAAACAAATGGTATGAGAAATGGTTACTTAATGGCTATTGCTCCAACATCATCTATTTCTATATTAGTTGGAACAACTCAAGCTATTGAGCCAGTTTATAAAAGAAAATGGTTTGAGGAAAACTTATCAGGACTTATCCCTGTAGTTGTACCAAACTTAAGTCCTGAAACTTGGTCATACTATACACCAGCTTATGAAGTTGACCAAATCGATATCATAAAAGCAGCTGCTGTTAGACAAAAATGGATAGACCAAGGACAAAGTACAAATATATTTATGTCATTAGATAAAGCAAGTGGTAAGTATCTGCATGAGATATATACAACTGCTTGGAAATTAGGATTGAAATCTACATATTATCTAAGAAGTCAATCTCCCGAAGCAGCAAATGATGTAGAAGATAGAAGTATGGAGTGTTCAGGTTGTCAGTAAGATAACTTTGAAAACTTCATAATCAAATTAAAAAAATCGAATAATATATAAAAAGAGGTTCCCCCTATGTCAAGAAAACTTATTTACAATCCAGAATCAAAAGAGAAATTAAACGATAGAAGAATTTTTGGTGGTAATCCCGATGGTATGATTAACTTTACAAGAATGAAATACCAATGGGCTTTAAATCTATGGGATACAATGGAAGCAAATACATGGTTTCCAAGAGAAGTACAAATGACAGGGGATGCAAAAGACTATAAGTACTTATCACCAGCAGAAAAAAGGATGTATGACTTAGTATTATCGCAATTAATCTTTATGGATTCATTACAAACAAATAACTTAATGGATAATATTAACCCATATATTACAGTTCCAGAGATTAATGCTTGTCTTTCAAGACAATCATACGAAGAAGCTAACCACTCAAAATCATATGCAGTTATGGTTGAATCAATCTCAGATAATACAGACCTTATCTATGATATGTGGAAAAATGATGCTAAGCTTAGAGAAAAAAATGATTATATCGCAGGTGTATATAAAAACCTTGCAGGTGGAATTACTGATGAAAAAATTGTTTTAGCAATGTTTGCAAACCAAATCTTAGAAGGTATCTACTTTTATGCAGGATTTGCAGCAATGTATGCACTTGGTAAATCAGGAAAAATGTTAGGTTCATCACAAATGATTAGATTTATCCAAAGGGATGAAGTAACGCACCTTTTACTTTTCCAAAATATGATTAACTCAACAAGAAAAGAGAGACCAGAACTTTTTACAAAAGAGTTAGAAGAGACAGTAAGAGCAATGTTTAGAAGAGCAGTAGAGTTAGAAGCTTCATGGGGAGCATATATCACTCAAGGGCAAATTCTAGGGTTTACAGATGGTATTATCACTCAATATATCCAATATCTAGCAGATAAAAGACTAGATGCAGTAGGATACGCTCCTATGTACAATGTGAAGCACCCTATTCCATGGGTAGATGGATATGCATCGTTTAATGATCAAAGAACGAATTTCTTTGAAGGGAATGTTGTTAATTATTCTAAAGGTTCAATCGACTTCGACGATTTCTAAAAGAGATTTTCTAAAGTCTCTTTTTCTCAAAGAGAGTGTAAACACAAGCCAATCTCTGCGTTGGCGCTTAAATTTTATGGACTCACTTACTTCTAGTAAGCTCCTCCATAAAACTCAATCTCTGCCTTGACCTTAAAAAATAAATATTATAAAATTTCTTTTAGGAGGAATATATGGATTTAGAAACAAAACTGAAAAGATATAAGTTTGTAGCAGTATTTATTATACTTTCAGTGTTAATACTTTATCTAGCTAAGTTTGGTATATATGGATTGTCTGGAAAACAATCTACTTGGGCAGAGTTTGGAGACTATTTTGGAGGAGTATTAAACCCTATTTTAGCATTTATGGCTTTTATTGCTTTATTGACAACTATTGAACTTCAATCCAAAGAATTAAATCAAGTAGTAACAGAATTTAAAAATTCAGGTGAATATCAAAAAAAACAAGCAAAATCATTAAAGTTAAAAAATAAAGCTACTAAGTTACAAATATTTGAAAACACATTTTTTCAATTAAATAATGTTTTTCTACATACAAGGGAATCATTCTTTTTTGAAATAGTAACTACAAAAAGTGGTAAAGTATTAGTAAATGGTGGATATGTAGATGATTCATTATTAGAATAAATGAAAGATATTGCTAATATTAAAGAAAAAGGGATTACTGTAATCTCAGGATATTTGAAAAGTTTAAAAACTGAAAAGTTTAAAATAGATTATGATTTATTTAATAAATATCATGAAAAGTTTACAGGTACATATTTTGGTTTAATTTATCAAATACTTAAACTTATAAATGAAAGTAACATTAAAGATAAACAAAAATATATAAATATTTATAGAGCACAATTTACTAAAGACGAATTAGAATTCTTATTTTATCATTGTTTAGGAACTATTGGAAAAAGAAAATTTAAAAAACTAGTAGAAAATTATGAATTTTTTGAACATATAGGATTAAATAATGATATAGAAAAACGATTATTGGAATATAATATAAAAGCATTTGGTAAAAATGAAACTATAATTGAAAAATATAAGGAGTTAGAGAAAGTTAATGTATAGTATGTTTTGAATAAACTTTTACTATATGTCTTAATTTCTATCGACTTTCTTTTATGAAAAAGAAAGTAGCAAAGAAACCATCCCACAGGTTTCGAAGCCGAAGGTTCCCTCGTTTATTAATTATCTCTTTTGAGTGCCTAAAAACTTGCTAAAATGTGCTCCCAGCACATTTCTTTACGCTTCAAACAGTTTAGTCACTTGTTTTCAAAAGAGATAAATAAACACTCGGCTTCTCAAATGCGGGAAAGGGGAAATTGACTTTTGCAATTTTTTATACCATTTTATTTGAATTGGTGTTATGTTAAATTTACATCAGAAAGTTCGTGGCTAGAGAATTTGTCCAGACTTTGTTGAAGCCGGAAGTTTTTAAATAATTTTCGGAAAAGACCGAGGAGATGTTTGACTGGATAAAGGTGACTGAATGTCACGTTTAGGAAGGAGTCCCGCAGGTCAGAAAACTTATTTAAGAACTGTAGGGAACTTTAGCTTCAACAACTCGTCTGGTTGCTTTTTGTCTTACTTTTTACAATTAAAAAGTGAGAAAGCGGAGAGCCTCGCTCTACAAGACAACTGCATACAGTTAAAGCTATTATCAAAATATTTGAGCACTGTTTAAATCTTCTTCCAATACATTAAAACATTACACTTTGCAATAAAAATATAATTACTTAAATTATAATGATATACTCAAAAAAATTTAGGAGTAATCATGATAAATCTACCATCTGAGCAAATCCAATCAAAGATTTATAATATAAGAGGCAAACAAGTTATGCTTGCATCAGACATAGCTAAACTATATGGTGTAGAAACAAAATATTTAAACAGACAAGTTAAAAGAAATATTGAGCGTTTTGATGAGGATTTTATGTTTCAATTATCAAAAGAAGAGTTTGAAATCTTGAAGTGCCAATTTGTCACTTCAAGTTGGGGTGGAGCTAGAACTTTACCTTTTGTGTTTACTGAGCAAGGAGTATATATGCTAGCAACAGTAATTAATAGTAGTATAGCAATTGAAACTACAAAAGCGATAATGAGAACATTTACAAAAATACGTGAATTTGCTTTATCTTATGAAAGTTTAGTAAAAGAGATAAATACTATAAAAGAGGATAATAAACTTCATAAAGACCAAACATTAGAAAATAGAAAAAACATAAAACTAGCCCTTGAGTATCTACAGCAGATTTTAGAAGATACCAAAAAAACAGAAGAAAAGGTGATGGGATTTAAAGTTGGAAGATAAATTTTTGTTTGTAGAGTATATTTTTTAATTTTTAAAAACTAATTTTTCCACCATCTTTATTTTTAATTTTTCTTCTTATAAAATTTATACTATGGAAATAGGAAATTACACGTCTACCTTCGGCTACAACGTCGACTATTTTTCACGGGCAAATGCTCAACAACAAGCTGTAACAAATCAACAAGGGGTGCAGCAAGATACACGTGGTGTTGAAAAAAACGATTCTGCTACTGAGTCTAAGAACAATCAAAATCAAGAAAACGAAGATAATACACAACTAACCCAAGATGAGAGAGTTGAACTATCTAAGCTTAAAGCAGTTGATACTAAAGTAAGAGCTCATGAGGCAGCTCATCAAAGTGGTCCAGCTGCTTCTGGTGGAGCTTCTTTTACTTATGAAAAGGGTCCTGATGGGGTTATGTATGCTGTTGGTGGTGAGGTTCCTGTACGTATTGAAACTGGTTCAACTCCTCAAGAAACGGTTTCTAATCTACAAGGAGTGATTGCAACAGCTTTAGCGCCAGCTGATCCTAGTCCACAAGATCTTTCAATCGCTTCAAAGGCTAGGGTTATGATGATGAAAGCCCAACAAGAGTTTGCAAAAGAGATTCAAGATAAGATTTCAAACTCTGATGAGTATTCACAAAATGCCAAAAATCAATATGAACAAAATAGTAGTTCTCAGTCAAATAACAAAACAAATGATATATTTGCTTAATACTAATAAAAAATCATTCTTTTAAGCTTTATTCTTAAACATTTTCTAAAACCTTTGTGTTAAACTATATTATTTTATTTTGGAGTTAAAAATGTTTACAGAGGTAATTACACCAAGATTTTTAGAAACAGATGCTTTAGGGCATATAAACAACAATACATACGGTGTGTGGTTTGAGGCTGCAAGGGATAAGTTCTTTCGTATTTTCAATCCTGATTCAAATATAAAAGAGTGGAATCTTGTGATGGCTCATAGCTCTTTTGATTTCCTAAAAGAGGTTTTTTGGGGTAAAGATGTTGTTATAAAAACAGGTATTTCAAAAATTGGAAACTCATCAATTGAACTAACACATGCAGTTTATCAAGAAAACAAACTATGTACTATAGGAAAGTGTATTATGATACATTACAATTTTGTAACAAAACAATCTGTTAATATACCTGATGGGATTAGAAGTATTCTTGAAACACATATCTTTACAAACTCTTGGACAGCTACATTAGATGAGTTAGAAGATCTATAACGAGTATTTATGGCATTAGAGATAGAAAGAAAATTTTTAGTTGATTTAAATAAATTAGGCAATTTAACTAATGGGATTGAGATAAAACAAGGTTATATAAATACAACAGACAATACAGTTGTAAGAGTGAGAATAAAAGGCAAAAAAGCTTATCTTACAATAAAAGGGGAAAACAAAGCAGCCACGAGATTAGAGTTTGAATATGAAATTCCATATGAAGATGGTATTGAGATGCTTGAAAAACTCTGTTTAAAACCTATAATAGACAAAATAAGATATGAGATAAACTATGATAAACATCTTTGGGAAGTCGATTTATTTTATGGGGAAAATGATGGTTTAGTTGTAGCTGAAGTTGAACTAGAAGATGAAAATGAAGAGATAAAGTTACCCTTTTGGGTTACTAAAGAAGTTACTACTGATATTAGATATTACAATAATCAATTGATGAAAAATCCTTTTAAAAATTGGAATAACTAGTTTTAAATTTTAAGTTTAGTAAATAAAATTTTACCAAAATGATTTTATAACACCGAAATATAGGGATATATTATTTAATATAAATAAAATTTTAAAAAATTTATTTTTGGGTTATAATATTTAGTATTAGGATGTTTTGGCAAATATTGGTAGTTTTAAATCATAGAAGGAGTCATTATGATTGCAAAATACGAAAGTCAAATACTTTTTGCTTTATTATCTGTTGGTTATTTCTTTAGTTCATTCTTTACTTATATGATAGCTTTATAATATTTAATGTAATTAAATTGGAATAATTTAGATTTATAATTTTACTTAATTTTATTGTAAAAGGATAAGTCATGATAAAATATGAAAATAGTAAATTATTACTAATTATGTCAGTTTTATATTATTTTAATGCATATTTATTTTATTCTATCTTATTTTAATGTAATAAATTTATTTATTTTTGTTATTTATTAACTAAAAGTTAATCTTTTTTTGGTATCCTATTCAAATAAGTTTAATAAAGAGTCTATTTGAATGAATGCAGAAAAAAAAGTTATATTTTTATTCTTAATATTAATTATTTTAATTGTTTCTTGTGTTTATAATCATACTCAAGAAATATTTGAAAAAACAAATCATAATCCTACAAATAATAATTTAGTTACCAAAAATGAAAAATCAATAAATGATATTAAAGAACCTATAAAAGAATCTACTCCTATTTCTGACACATCATTAGTTCAAAACAACACAATAACAGTTGAAGAAACAACTAAAGAGACACTTTCAACAAACGATTTAAACAATAAAGCAAATGAAAATATAGTAAAAGAAGAGATTACACCTCTAATTTCTATAGATAAAGATAAATATATTAGAGAAAATGATGAAAAATATATTCAAGATTTATCTATAAAAACTCAAGAGCTTCAAATAAAAATCAATGAAGAGATTGCTAAAAACCCTATAATATTTAAAAGAGCATCTGATGATATTCTAAGAAAAAGTGAAAAAACAGTTGATTTTATAGCAAGACTTCTTAAAAGTGAAGAGAATATCAAAATAGAAATAGCAGGACACACAGATGCTGCTGGTCCAGATGATTTAAATAAAATGATTTCTATTAAAAGGGCAGAAAAAATAAAAGAACTAATAACATCATATGGAATTTCGGAAGAAAGATTGGTTGCTAGAGGATATGGGGAGGATATACCAGCTGTAAAAAACAATGCAGAAGGGTATTCTTTGATTAATAGAAGAGTAGAATTTAATATAATTGGGGAATAAAAGTGATTGAAATAGCGTCTCAAATAGTATTATGTTTAGTTATTGCAACAATTATTGGGTTTTTGATAGGTTTTATTGTTGGAAAAGCTTTTGGTGGAGATAGAAAAACTGTATACAATGCAAATCCTTCTTTGATGAATAATAAAATACAAGCAAATGTATATAATAAACCATTAATTAGAAGTGCCCCACGACCTGGTGGAAAAGATGATTTAAAACAGATTGAAGGGATTGATAGAGAGCTTGAAACAAAGTTAAATGAACTTGGTATCTATCATTTTGACCAAATTTGTAAATGGAATTCTAAAAATTGCCATTGGCTTGAAGAGTATTTTATATTAGAAGATAATCAAATTAAAGAGCAAGATTGGATTGGTCAAGCTAAAAATTATGCTACAAAAATAAGTGTTAGATCTTCTGTTTAAGAAGATTCTCAACACATATTTTAATCATTTCAAAAACTTTGTCAAAACCTTCAAATCCTGGAAAAAAATAAGGATCTGGTACATCATCCCCATCATAGCCATAATCTCCAAGTTTAAGAGGGTTCGCTCCCATTCTTTTTAAGTCAGTTATATTTTTATCGTCAAGTGCAATAATTAAATCAAACTCATCTATAAGTATTTTGTTTATTTGTTGAGCCCTTTGATCTGAAATATCGATTCCATTTATTTTTGCAACTTCGATAGAGTTATCACATGGAGGCTCTCCTATATGCCAGCTTCCTGTTCCTGCACTTGAAATTTTTATATCAAGATTGTTCTTTTTTGCATACTCTTTAGCTACCCCTTCCGCAAGAGGTGAACGACAAATATTTCCTAAACAAACAAAAATTACTGATTTTGCTTTAGCCATTAGTATTTAATCCTATATCTATATATTTTCTTATCTTTTTTACTTCTTTTAAATCAATAGTTTGTTCTATTAACTCTTTTGTATCATCTCTAAACTCATCTGCCCAAGGAGAGATTATACCACTTCCTTTTGCCATATTTTCATCAGCGCTATTTGATGTAAGTACAAAACATTGATTAGCAACAGCTAAGGCTTTTGTCATGGTTTCAAAGTGTTTTTTTCTTTTTACACCCCACATAGATGGATTTAGTATCAAATCTGCTCCTAAAACTTTTAACCAATATTGAGGAAATCTAATCTCAAAACAGATAAGAGTGGCAACTTTTACACCATCTATATCTATTATTTTCATATCTTCTAAATCTCCACTAGCAAAATATGTAGGTTCATCCCCAAGTGGGAATAATCTATGTTTTGATTGAGTATGTATAATCTTTTCTTTATGAAAAATATAAAGAGTATTATAGTATTGGTGCTCTTTTTTTGTTATAAAGGTTAAAGCTATAGTTTTATTTGTACTTAATAGTCTTAGCTCTTCTATAGCTTTTTTATTAAATTCACTAGCTTCTTCCATCTTTTCATAACAAAAGCCTGTTAAACACACTTCTGGTGCTAATATAAAAGAGTTATCTTCACATTGAAGGATTAACTCTTTTAAGTGGTCTAAATTTTCTTGAAAGCTGTGTAAAGTTTTAGTTTGAAGCGCTATTAAGTTCATCTTTTGCCGTTTGAATTAATGAGTTTAAACACTCTTCATACTCTTTTGCTTTTGTTTCATTTGTAGATTCGAATCTTGTTACTAATACAGGAGTTGTATTTGAAGCTCTTACAAGTCCCCAACCTTCGTCAAAAATAACTCTTACACCATCAACATCAATAATATCTTTGATATGTGGGAATCCTGCTGGTGGGTTTTTTAAAAGCTCTTTTACTTTATCAATCAGTAAGAATTTTTCCTCTTCTGTTGTTTTTACTTTTATCTCTTCTGTTGAAAATGTTTTAGGTAAGGCATCTATCTCTTTATCTATATCCATTTTATTATAGATTAGTTCAAGTAATCTAAAAGTTGCATATATCGCATCATCGAATCCAAAATATCTATCGTTGAAGAAAATATGTCCTGAAACTTCTGCTGCTAAATCAGCATTTAACTCTTTTAGTTTTACTTTTAAATTTGAGTGACCAGTTTTGTACATAACTGCTGTCCCTTTTTCATTGATAAGGTCATACATTACTTGTGTACATTTTACCTCTCCAATAATAGTAGGGTTAGTCATAGTTTTTGCAAAAAGCAATGCCATGATATCACCTTTTACATTGTATTTCTTTGTTAAGAATGCGATTCTATCGGCATCTCCATCGTATGCAAAACCAAACTCGTAATCTCCTTTTAAAGCTTCCATAATATCTTTTAGGTTTTTCTCTTCACTTGGATCTGGGTGATGATTTGGGAAGGTACCATCTGGTGTACAAAATAAACCATCATAATTTAGTTCTAGTTTGTCTAAAATAGTTGTTAAAACAGTATCAGCTACACCATTACCACAATCTATTACAAACTTTTGTTTCATCCCTTTTAAAAATGAAAACTCATTTACAATATAATCTATATATAAAGATTTTACATCTATTGCATAGTTTTTGTCGTTGTCTTCAATTTCAATTGGATTTGCAAGAATTTCATCCCCTAAAGAGTAGATATCTTCACCAAAAAAAGGTTTTTTATCAAAAGTGATTTTAAATCCATTGTATTCACTTGGGTTATGGCTTCCTGTAATCATAACAGAAGTATTTGGTTGTACTTTTTTACCCTCAATTTCAAAAGTTTGATAGTTTGAAAAGTAGTTTATACCAGTTGCAACCATTCCCATATTTAAAACAATACATCCAGCTTTGTTAAAACCACTAGCTAGATATGAAAAAAGTTCAGGAGAATGAGTTCTTGCATCATAACCTATTGATACATATGAATCCTCTTTAAATTGTTCATAAACTTTTTTCCCAAGATAAAAACCGATTAATTTAACAGATTCACTATTTAAATCAGAACCAACAATTCCTCTAATATCATATTCTCGAAATATACTTTTATTTACCATTTATGCCCCTTTATTTAAAGATTATAACAAAAAAATTGTTACTTTATAGTATCAATACTGGTTATTTTATTTTGTATCCTATTCCTTTTAAAGTTTCAATCATATCTTTACCTAAAATTTTTCTAAGATTTTTAATATATGTTCTTATAGTTGTAGCAGTAGGTGCTTCATCATAAATCCAATTGTTAAGTGAAATCTCCTCAATAGAAATAGTTTTATTTCTATTTTTTAAAAAATATTCAAATACTTTTGCTTCAGTTTTTGATAGATGATGTTCCTCTTTGGATACAGTGATAGTTTTTGTATCATAGTTATAAAAGATTTCATTTGTTAGTTTAATCATCCCATTATCTTCTATATGTCTTAATCTTTTTATATTTTCAACTCTAAGTTTTAGTTCACTTAAGTGAAAAGGTTTTTTTATATAATCATCAGCTCCTGATTTAAAACCTTTTTCCATATCTTTTGAGGTGTGTAAAGATGTAATATATATGGTTGGGATATTTATACTATTTCTTCTTAACTCTTCAAGAAGTTCAAAACCGTTTATTGAAGGGACATTTACATCAAGAAGCAGCAAATCAAAACTTTGTCCATAGATTGCTTCCATAGCTTCTTGTCCATCATAAGTAGATACTACATCATAGTTTTGCTCTTGCAAAAACTCTTCAATAATCTCATTTAGTAAAGTATCATCTTCAAGTAAAAGAATCTTCATAATTTATCCAGTTAATTGATATAAAGTAATAAGTATATCATTTTAAATTTAAGTATTTATTTTTCCATATAATTTACACATTAAAGTGTAATAATAAATAAAAAGGATAATAAAATGAAAAAAACATATAAAGCAGCAAATATTTCATGTGGTAATTGTGCCAATATGATAAAGGTCTCATTGGAAGAGGAGTTTGGTGAAATAAGTGTAAATCTTGATACCGAACCAAAAGAGGTTACTGTTGAGATAAAAGATAAGTCACAAGAAAAAGCTTTTTTTGAACAGATGAGTAATCTAGGGTTTGAGATAATAAAATAAACAAAGGAGGAACCTGTGGCTATTAAAAAAATAGATCTTAATATCACAGGAATGACCTGTGTAAATTGTTCAAATGGTATTGAAAGATTTTTTAAAAACCAAAAAGGTGTAGTCTCTTCAAAAGTAAGTTTTGCCTCAAATGAAGGCATTTTTGAGATAGATACACAGCTTTATACAAAAGAAAAATTGGTTACAAATATTGAAAAGCTGGGATATAAAGTAGAAGATAGTTTAGAAGAGTTAGAAAAAGAGCAGTTAAAAGAGTTTTCAAAATTAAAAAAGATTTTTAAAACAGCTTTGAGTTTTACAATAGCAATTTTTATAATAATGTTTTTTAAAGTATTTGAAGAGTCAGTTAGAGATTATATCATTTTAGCTTTGGCAACTATTGTTCAGTTTTATTGTGGGGCTAGATTTTATACCCATGCTTACAGTGCTATAAAAAATAAAAATTATGATATGAATGTATTGGTTGCATTGGGTACTAGTGCTGCATATTTTTATTCTCTTTTTGTGATAGTTTTCCCACATTTTTTTCCAGAACATCTTAGGTTTTTATATTTTGATGGTGCTGCTGTTATTATAACTTTCCTTTTATTGGGTAAATATTTAGAAGAAAACTCAAAACAAAAAGCAAGTGACTTTTTAAAAAAACTGATGAATCTAGCCCCTATAAATGCAAATTTATTAGATGAAAATAATCAAACAAAAACTGTATTAGCTTCAAGTTTACAAATCTATGATAAGGTATTAGTAAAAGTGGGAGAAAAAATCCCAGCAGATGGAAAAATTATAAAAGGGTGTGCAGATATAGATACCGCTATGATTACAGGAGAATCACTGCCAGTATTTAAAAAAGAGGGGGATGAGGTACTTTCTGGAACTGTAAATACAAATGCTGTGATAACAGTGGAGGTTTTGAAAAAATCATCTGATACAACTTTGTCAAAAATCATTTCTCTTTTAAAAACAGCCCAAAGTAAACAAATACCAATAAGTCGTTTTGCAGACAAAATAGCAAATATATTTGTACCTACTGTTATAGCAATAGCATTTATCACTTTTATTGTTTGGGGCTTTTTTGTAGGGGATTTTCAAAATGCAATTATTGCAAGTATTAGTGTACTTATTATCTCTTGTCCTTGTGCTTTAGGATTAGCTACTCCAATTGCAATAGTAAGTTCAGTAAGCAGAGGAGCAAAAGAGGGGATTTTGATAAAAAATCCTGCAATTATTGAGCAAATCAAAGAGATTAAGTATGCAGTATTTGATAAAACAGGAACTTTAACAAAAGGTGAAATCTCTGTATCAAATACAAATATTGATGAAAAATATTTTAAACTTTTAGGTTCTATTGAAAATTATAGTGAACATCCTATCTCAAAAGCAATAGTAGATTTTATCAAAGAAAAAGATATAAAAACTGATTTAGAGATTGAGAGTGTAGAGATAAAAGCAGGGCAGGGGATAAAGGCAACTTATGAAAATAAAGAGATACTAATAGGTAATATAAAATTGCTAAAAGAGAATAGTGTAAATATAGATGAAGAACATCTAAAATTGTATGAAAATGAACTAAACAAAGCAAATGGTGTTATTTTAGTTGCAATTGATAAAAAAACAATAGGTTTTTTCTCTTTAGAGGATAGATTAAAAGAGTATGCAGTTGAACTAATCAAAGAGTTAAAAAATAAAAATATCAAACCTATATTATTATCAGGTGACAATAAAATTACAGCAGAGAAAAT
The DNA here is from genome assembly GCA_003252105.1 of Arcobacter sp. GTDB lineage: Bacteria > Campylobacterota > Campylobacteria > Campylobacterales > Arcobacteraceae > Halarcobacter. The sequence continues at coordinate 26,728 of QKDL01000085.1, read as the reverse complement.
AGCTAAAGTCCTCAATATAGATGAGGTATATAGTGAAGTGATACCAACACAAAAATATGAGGTAATAAAACAATTACAACAAAAGGGTAAAGTGATGTTTGTAGGAGATGGGATAAATGATGCTCCTTCTATAAAACAAGCAGATATTGGTATCACTTTAAATTCTGGTTCTGATATTAGTAAAGATGCTGGTGATATAATATTGATAAATAATGATTTACAATCAATAATAAAAAGTATAAATTTATCAAATCAAAGTATGAAAATAGTAAAACAAAACCTTTTTTGGGCTTTTGCATATAATAGTTTAGGAATTCCTATTGCAGCAGGTGTTTTATTTCCATTTTTAGGAGTGATGCTAACTCCTATGTATGCGGGTATTGCAATGAGTTTTAGTTCAGTTACAGTGGTATTAAACTCTTTACGATTAAAAATTCAAAAAATATAGAAAACTACATGATTACTCCACACTAAAATTATATAATACGTTCAGTTTTAGTTTTAACTAATTCTTTTTATACATTTCTCCCTCCTACAAAGCCTTTAAGAGATAATCTTGGGGGCTTTTTTTATTTTTAATAATTGATAATTCCACATTCCTTCCTCATCAAATAGGGCTTTTTGCATATTGCGTGCATATTAAATCTTTATAATAAATCAAATTAAAACAAAGGACGAAAAATGAAAAAACTAACTATATCAGTGTTAGGAGCAAGTTTATTGGCAAGTACATTATTTGCAAATGGGAATATGGTGAATCATAATAATATGGTAAAAATGGCAGATTATTGTAAACAAATAAATTCAAAGATTGAAAAACATGAAATTGAATCTGTAAAAACTTTAAATAAAGTTAAAGATATATTTTCTGCTGATAAATATAGTGGTTAGTAAAGTAAAATATAGCCTTCAAGATTAGTCTTGAAGGTTATAATAATTATTTATTGTGCATCATCCCTTTAGAGTCATGCATCATATTATCATTTGAATTGTTCATATTGTTAGAATTCATATGATTGTTTTGTTTTGTGTTGTGCATCATCTCATCATCATCCATATGATTATTTGAGTTCATATGGTTGTTTGAATTGTTCATATTGTTAGAATTCATATGATTGTTTTGTTTTGTGTTGTGCATCATCTCATCATCATCCATATGATTATTTGAGTTCATATGGTTATTCGAATTGTTCATCATATTAGATGAATTTTCTCCATTATGTGCAAATAAGCTAACAGCTAGAAAGCCTGTTGCAAGTAGTAATTTTGTAGTTTTCATAATCTTCTCCTATGCTATTTATTATTGTAAATTTATAATATTAATATGGAAGGAATGTGGAAATCTAACAATAAAATATCCATATTAACTTAAAGAATCTTTCAATGATTCATATTCCTCTTTAGAAATCTCCCCTTTTGCTAATCTTTTTTTCAAAATATCCAATGCTGTTTCCTCTTTTTTACAATCTGTTCTTGAAGAAAAGATAGAGATAATTATAAAAATTATAACACCCCAAAAAAGAATCATTGCAAAACCGTGAAACATTGTCATGTTCATATTCATAAATTCAAACATAATAACTCCTTTTTTTCTAACTATAATAGTTTAATGTGTAAGTATTGCGGAAAAACAAAATAATTAAGTTCAGATATGTTAATCTTCAAAAAAGTACAAAGGATAGTTTATATTAGATTTAACAAGAAATGAAAAGAAAACATTTTTTAGTTTTTTTGGGTTATATTTAGGGGGTTCTTTTATCCTTCTAATGATAATCGTCTTATTATATTATCAAAACGAAAAGAAACTATATTTTGATTTGACAAAAACAAAGATGGAAAATGTAGTATCAAATATATCTTCACAAATCATTTATGCACATATGAGTGGTACGAAATTAGATAGTGCGAAATTTATGAACTCAAATGAATATAAAATCTCTTTTTATGATAAAAACAAAGATAAACTTTTTGGTAACTTAGATGAAACAATAGATTTTTCGAAGAAGATTATGGTTCAAGATAAAAACTTTATTTTAGTAAATGATTCAACCTATGGACATTTGGGTGTTTATTATATAGCTATTGAGGAGAATTTATATTTTAAAACCATAGATAAACTAAAACAAAATATTTTTTTCCTTTTTATTTTTATTTATGCTTTTATCTCTTTAATTGGATTTTATCTGGCAAAACTTTTTTTAAGACCTATCAAAGAAGAAAGGGAAAAGCTAAACGATTTTATAAAAGATACTACACATGAGTTAAATACTCCAATAAGTGCAATTTTGATGTCTTCAGAGAGTGAAACTTTGAGTAAAAAACAGGTTGAAAGGATACAATTATCAGTAAAAAAAATATCTGAGATATATAAAGATTTAACCTATTTATTTTTAGAAGAAAATGAAAAAAATAGTGATTTAGAAACTGTTGATATAAAAGAGATAATAGAGGAGCAGTTAAAATATTTTGAGGTTTTAGCTGAGAAAAAAAGAATATCTATAGAAAAAGATTTAAAAGAGTTTGAGTTTAAAATAGATAGAAATGACTTTATAAGAGTGTTTAACAATATTATTTCAAATGCTATCAAATATAATAAACCAAAAGGTTCAATAAATATAAAACTTAGAAACAATCTTTTAGTAGTTGAAGATTCTGGTATTGGTATTGATGAAAAAAAACTAAATGATATTTTTAGAAGATATTATAGGGCAACAAATCAACATGGTGGTTTTGGTTTGGGACTTAATATTGTAAAAAAAATATGTGACAAATACTTTATAAAAATTGATGTAAAATCAAAATTAAAAAAAGGTACAACTTTCAGTTTCTCTTTTAAATAAATTTCCACACACTTTCCACATAAAACAAATAGACTTCCAAAATAAAATAATAATAGGGAGTCAAAATGAAACTTTTCAAAATATTAGGTGCATTACTACTTACATTTGGTTTATTAAGTGCTCAGCCAATTGATTTAAATGGTAAAAAAGATGGATATGATATATCTTTAAAATCAGAAAAATCACTTGTTGTTGGAGATAATACATTTTTAGTAACTTTATCTAAAGATGGAAATACAATTACAGATGCAAAAGTAAAAGTAAAGTTTTTTATGCCAGAGATGCCTGGTATGCCATATATGGAACAAACAGCAAAGGCTGAATTAGTTGATGGGAAATATAAAATGTTAATCAACTTTTCTATGAGTGGAACTTGGCAGTATCATTTGATGTTTAAAACTCAAGATGGTAAAGTTCATAAAATTAGATCAAGTGTAAATTTATAATGTTTAAAAAAACACTAATAATTACAACATTAGTTTCATCTATGTTTGCAACAAACATAGATGATGTTGTAAGTAAAGCATATGAAAAGAACCTAACATTAAAGACTTTAGAAAAATCTTTAGATGTTGCAAAACAAGAGATTGATTTAGCAACAAAATGGAAAAATCCAACTCTATCTTTTGGAGCTACAGATTTACAGTTTGGTGATTTGTCAACTAGAGATAAAGAAGCTATGCAAGCTCATTTTATAGGTTTTTCTCAAGTTTTTCCAATAGGAGATAAGTTAGATACTCAAAAAGATATAGCTTTAAACGATTTTGAGATTTCAAAACTTGAAGTTGAAGATAGAAAACTTCAATTTAAAGCTTTAATTTATGAATATATTTACAATATTGAGCTTATCAAACAAAGATTAGCATTATTTGATGAGTTTAAAACCAATGTAAAAAAATTAGAACAATTATTAGAAAAATTATATGAATATAATAAAGCTTCTCAAGTTCAGGTGATTAATTCTCAAATCATGTATAAAGAGTTAAATCTAAAAACTCAAACACTTCAAACAAAGCTAAATACAACTAAATTAAAACTTGAACAAATAGTTTATGAAAAAATTGATAATTTAGATATAGACACAAAATTACAAAAATTAACTTTATCAAAAGATATCTCATCTCATCCAAAACTTCAAATAATAGATGAAACAATCAAAAAGTTTGAGAATCTTTCAGTGTTAGAAAAACAAAAAAAGTTTTCAGATGTAAATGTAAATGTGGCGTATTTTCAAAGGGATGATAAGTTTAATGACTATATGAATATATCAGTTGCTATCCCTTTATCTATTTATGGTAGTGAAAATATAAAAGCAACAAAAGCAAGATTTAAAACAATAGAGTTAAATCAAAAATTAGAAGATACGAAAAAAATATTTGAAAATAATATTGATACTTTACAACAAAAAATGGATGATTCTTTTATTACATATAAAATAGTGCAGGACGATATCCTTCCAAAATACACACAACTTCAAAATGTTTTAGAAGAGTATAACAGCACAAATTCTTATAAAAATGTAGATGCAAAAGCATTGATAAATAATCTAAATGAGATTATTAAATATAAACTAAAAGCTATAGATGAAAAACAATATTATTTTGAAGCTTTAAGTAAATCAAAATATTTTATCAAGGATAACAAATGAGATATATCTTAATTCTTTTAGTAGGCTTTTATTCCCTTTTAAATGCCCAAATTCTTGAAGTAGAGCAACTATTCAATAAAAAGCTTACCCAAGTAAAAAAAGAGCTTGTAACAGCTTCAAAAAGTTTTTATGGACAAACATCTTTTGATGAAAGAAAAGTTTATGATATTGTAACAAGGTTTGATGGTTTTGTAACAAAATTAAATGCAAATGAAAAGTACAAATATATCAATAAGGGTGAAACTTTATTTGAAGTTTATTCAGATGATATTGTAACTATTCAACAAGAGTTACAAATAGGTAAAAAAGTTAATAACTCTTTGGTTAAAAGTTCTATTGAAAAACTAAAATCTTTAGATTTGGATAACACTGTAATAAATAAAATCAAAAATTCAAAAAATGTTATCAAAGATATACCTGTACTAAGTCCAACAAGTGGAATTGTTTTACAAAAAAATATAAATGACGGTTCTTTTGTTAAAAAAGGGAAGTTATTACTTCAAATGGTTTCATTAGAACAGTTATGGTTTATAGCTTCTGTTTATCAAAAGGATTTATCTTATATCAAAAAAGGGATGGATGCAAAAATCTATATAGATGGTGTAACAAATCCAGTTGATTCAAAAGTAGATTTTGTATATCCCGACGTAGATGAAAAAACAAAAAGTGTAAAGGTAAGATTTATAGTTCCTAACAAAGACTTAAAACTATATGCAAATATGTTTGCAAAAGTTGATATCAAATATGAACAAAAAGAGATGTTAACACTTCCAAAAACAGCAGTTTTAAGAAAAGGGGATAACTTTTTTGTATTTGGATATCTATCTAAAACTGAGTATGAACCAATTCAGATTGAAGCAAAAAGAATCTCTTCAAATAGATATGAGATTTTATCAGGAGTAGAAGAGGGGCAAAAAGTTATAAACAATGCTTTATTCTTACTTGATTCTGATGCTATAACAAATGGTTTATATAGTAGTGATGATGAAGATTGGTAAGGATAAATTATGGTAGAAAGTGTAATCTCATATAGTATCAGAAATAAGTTTTTAATACTTTTTTCTATAATCATTCTTACTATAGCTTCTTTTTGGGCAGTTAAAAATACAAGTTTGGATGCTTTACCTGACTTATCACCTCCTCAGGTTATTGTACAGGTTAAATGGCCAGGACAAAGTCCAAAAACTATAGAAGAACAAGTATCATATCCTCTAATCTCAAATCTAATGAGTTTACCAAATATAGATACAGTAAGAGCTATGAGCTCTTTCCAAAATGCTTTGATTTATGTGATATTTAAAGATGGTACAGACCTTTATGACTCAAGAAATAGAATTTTGGAGCAGTTATCACAACTTCAAGGAACATTTCCTGCTGGGGTAGATGTGGCAATTGGTCCAGATGCGACAGGAGTAGGGTGGGCTTACGAATATGCTTTAAAATCAGATACAAAATCTTTAGATGAGTTAAGAACTTTACAAGATTACTATTATAAATACGCTCTATTAGGAGTAGATGGAGTTAGTGAGATTGCATCAATTGGTGGATTTATCAAAAACTATGAGATTACAATCAACCAAGACAAAATGGTTCAATACGATATTAGTATAAACCAAATTAAAAATGCATTGACAAAAAACAATGATGAAAAAGGTGGTAGAATTATTTTAGAAAATGGTTTTGAACACATGATTCAAGCAAGAGCATATTTAAAAAATATAAATGATATTGAAAATATTACAATCAAAACCAATGGAAACATACCTTTAAAGATTAAAGATATTGCTGAGGTAAATATAACTTCTTCAAATAGAAGAGGAATGGCTGATTTAAATGGTCAAGGTGAAACAGTAGGTGGAATAGTAGTAGTTAGATATGGTGAGAACCCTTATGCTGTTATAAAAGCAGTAAAAGAGAAAATTAAAACACTAAAAGTTGATGATGTGGAAGTTGTTGAAACATATGATAGAAGTTCATTGATTGATAAAGCTATATATACATTAAAACATACACTAATTGAAGAATCAATTATTGTTATGATAGTTACTTCTTTATTTTTGTTTCATTTTAGAAGTGCCTTGATTATAATAATAACTCTTCCAATAACTGTTTTATTAACTTTTTTATTGATGAAACTATTTGGTTTGGGTTCAAATATTATGAGTTTAGGTGGTATTGCTATTGCAATTGGTGCAATGGTAGATGCAACAATTGTAATGGTTGAAAATGCTCATAAATACTTACAAGGTAAAGAGAATATATCAAATAAAGAGAGAATTGAAATCATAATAAAATCTGCAAAACAAGTAGGGCGACCAATATTTTTTGCTCTTATCTTAGTTGTAGTATCTTTTTTACCAATTTTTGCTTTAACTGGACAAGAGGGAAGATTGTTTTCGCCACTTGCTTTTACAAAATCGTTTGCGATGATTGCTGGGGCAATACTTTCTATCACTGTTGTTCCTATCTTGATGATATTTTTTATAAGAGGTAAAATATTAAGTGAAGAGAAAAATATTTTAAATAAATTTTTTGTAAAACTTTATTCTCCGTTATTAAAATTTTCTTTAAAGATTAGATATTTTATTGTGGCTATATTTTTAGTTACATTAGTTTTAGCATATCCTACGTATAAAAAACTAAATTGGGAATTTATGCCTATGATGAATGAACAAACTTTTATGTATATGCCTGTTACTCCTTATGGTATAGGTATTGATTTATCAAAAGAGTTAACTCAAAAAACAGATAAAATCTTAAAATCTTTTCCAGAAGTTGATACAGTATTTGGTAAAGCAGGGCGAGCAGATACTGCAACCGATCCAGCACCACTTGCTATGATAGAAACTATTGTTACTTTTAAACCAGAAGATCAATGGCGTGAAGGTATGACATATAAAAAATTAATGGAAGAGATGGATCATAAACTAAAAGTTGCAGGTCTTATTAACTCTTGGACTTATCCAATTAGAGGAAGAATTGATATGCTTCTAACTGGTATTAGAACTCCTCTTGGAATAAAACTGTATGGAAATGATCACCAAAAACTAGAAGAAGTTGCAGGAAAAATAGAGAAAAAATTAAGAAAATTTGATAAAACCTTATCTGTATCAACAGATAAAATCAACTCGGGGTATTATTTAAATATCAATTTAGATGAAGAGATGATATCAAGATACGGAATAACAAAAAATGATGTTTTATCAACAGTCTCTTTAGGTGTTTCAGGTGCTAAAATATCTACATTTTTAACAGGTCTTGAAAGATATCCTATTTCACTTAGATATGAAACAACTCAAAGAGAAGATATTACAGTTTTAAATAACTTACAAGTAAAAACCAAACTTGGATTTCAACCATTAAGTATGTTTGCAAATTTAGAATATGAAGAGGGTCCTTCTGTAATAAAATCTGAAAAGGCTTTAAATGTAAACTTTATTTATATTACACCCAAAAGTCAATATTCTGCAAAAGAGTATAAAGATGAAGCACAAAAACTTTTAGTTGATTTACAACTTCCTACAGGTTTTTATTATGAGTGGGCAGGGCAGAGTGAATATCTTGAATCAGCTATGAAAAGATTAGCATATATTATCCCTTTAACTTTTGTAATTATATTTATTCTAATATATTTTGCTCTTAGAAGTTTAACATATACTATTATCATATTTTTTACATTGCCATTTGCCTTAACTGGTGGATTGTTTTATTTAGAGTATCTAAACTTTAATATCTCTATTGCTGTAATAGTTGGGTTCTTGGCATTATTAGGTGTTGCGGCAGAAACATCAATAGTTATGTTAGTTTATCTACATGAAGCTATGGTTGAGTTAAAAAATAAATGTATCCAACCAGATAAAAATCATATAGCTCATGCAATTTACAAAGGTGCAGTTTTGAGACTAAGACCAAAACTTATGACATTATTTGCGATTTTAGGTGGGCTTATTCCAATTATGTATATAGATGGAGTAGGTAGTGAAGTTATGCAAAGAATTGCAGCTCCAATGATAGGTGGAATGATTAGTTCAGCATTTTTAACATTGATAATTATTCCTGCAGTATTTTATATATTAGTATTATCAAAAAAAGGTAAGATTGATAATTGTGAGATTTCTCACTAAAAAAGGCTTTAAGCCTTTTTTATATAGTAGTTTGATTAATATGATGCTCTTCTAGGTTTTGCTTCTCTAGGCTTTGCTTCATTTACTCTTAGAGTTCTTCCTTGACACTCATTACCATTTAGGGCTTCAATAGCTTTTTCCCCACCTAGTGATGTCATCATTTCAACGAAACCAAAACCTTTTGATCTTCCTGTATCTCTATCCATTATCACTTTAGCACTTTTTACTTCACCAAATTCAGCAAAAATTGCTTCTAATTCACTATCACCCATTCTGTATGATAGATTCCCAACATAAATGTTCATTTCAACTTTCCTTTCAAATAAGTATGAACATTATGCCAGATTATTTATTTTTTAGCAAGTTTATTTAGCTATCTTTATTAAAATTTTTATCAATAGCGCTATTAATTCTCTCTTTTACTTCTTCAAACCCCAGTATTGCCATAATGTCATAAACTGAAGGTGCTTGTGTTCCACCTGTTAGGGCTATTCTAATTGGTTGAAATAGTTGAGGGAATTTTAACTCAAATTCTTCTATAAAAGGCTTAGTAACAATCTCATAATCACAGCTAAGTCTAAGAGTATCTTTTACCTCTTCAAGTGTGTTCAGATAAAATTTTAAAATTTTAACTGTATCTTCTTTTATAAACTTTTTTACACCTTTGTTATCATAATCTGTAGGTACATTTAAAATATTTGTTATAGCTTCTTTTAACTCAACTAAGGTTTGAGCTCTTTCTTTACATAAGTCTAAAATAATCTCTTTTTTATCATGACCCTCTAAGTTACAATCAAAGAACTCTAACTCTTTTGCAAGTCTATCATTTGACACATTTTTAATATAGTGAGCATTTAACCATAATAGTTTTTCTTGATTATATGAAGATGCAGATTTATTTATATTTTCAGGATTAAATAGTTCTAACATTTCATCCATTGAGAATATCTCTTGGTCTTTATTTGACCAACCAAGTCTTACCAAAAAGTTTAATAATGCTTCTGCAAGAAAACCTTCTCTTTTATAATCCATAACATCCATAGCACCATCTCTTTTTGATAGTTTTTTACCTTGAGGATTGTTTATCATAGGAACATGATAAAATTTAGGAATATCAAAACCTAGTGCTTCATATATTACTATTTGTTTAGGTGTATTCGTTAAGTGATCATCACCTCTTATAACATCACTAATTCCCATTAGGGCATCATCAATAGCTACAACAAAATTATATGTTGGCATTCCATTACTTCTAGCAATAATAAAATCATCAACTTCACTACAATCAAAATTCATAATAGATTTTATACCATCAATAAAAGTGATTTTTCCATCTTTTGGAGCTTTGATTCTTACAACTGGTTCTATACCTGATGGAATAGGGGGTAACTCTTTTCCATCTTCTGGTCTCCATGTACCATCATATTTTGGAGTCTCTTTTGCAGCCATTTGTTTTTCTCTTAGCTCGTCTAGTTCCTCTTTTGACATATAACAGTAATAAGCTTTTCCTTCATCAAGAAGTTGTTGTATATATTTTTTATAAATATCTAATCTTTTTGATTGATATTCAACTTCACCATCATAATTTAATCCAACCCAATCAAAAGCTTCAATAATTGCTTTCATTGCTTCTTCATTATTTCTTTGAGTATCTGTATCTTCAATTCTTAGTCTAAATTCACCATTAGTTTTTCTAGCCCATAAATAACTATAAAGTGCTGTTCTTAAACCACCTATATGTAAATATCCAGTTGGGCTTGGTGCAAATCTTGTTACTGCCATAATTGTCCTTATTTATCTTCTTTATCTTTATAACTTTTAAAAAATCCAATTGCTGAAAAAATCGCAACTGCTGCAATGAAAATAATCATTGCTAAATCAAGAGCTTCCATTAGATTCCTTCTCTTTTAGTTGTCCACATGCAGCTGAGATATCTAGTCCTTTTGATTCTCTAATTGTGCAAAGTAAACCTTTACTTATTAAATATTCTTGGAATTTTATCATATCATCCCTTTGTGGTCTTTGATATGAAGTTCCTGGATATGGATTAAAGTAAATTAGATTTACTTTTGCTTTAATTCCATCTAACAATTGCAATAGTTTTTTTGCACTTGCAATATCATCATTTTTATCTTTTATTACTAAATATTCAAACATAACTTTTTTTCTTGTATCTACAGGAAATTTTTTAACTGCATCAATTATTGATTTAATATTATAAGCTTTATTCATTGGAATCAATTCTGTTCTTAAGTCATCATCAACTGCATGTAAAGATATGGCAAGTTGGATACCTAAATCTTCATTTCCTAATTTTTCAATTTTTGTTGATATTCCAGATGTTGAAACTGTTTGTCTTCTTCTGCTTATTGCTAAGCCATCAAGTTCAGAAAATATTTTTACAGATTTTACAAAATTGTCATAATTGTCAAGTGGTTCACCCATACCCATAAAAACTATATTTAAAGATTTATTTTCTGCAATATCATTATCTCTTTTTATTTGTACGATTTGATTTATTATCTCTCCTACAGTTAGGTTTCTTACAAATCCACCTTTTGCTGTTAAACAAAAAGAACATCCAACTTTACATCCGACTTGTGTAGAGATACATACTGTGTATTTTTCACCTTTTTCAATAGACCCATCTTCATTTACTATTTTCTTTTTCATAAGTAGTAATACCGCTTCTATTGTATGGTTGTCATTTAACCTAAATAGATATTTAATACTTCCATCACTACTTTTCTCTTTTTTTACTATCTCTAAGATGTTAATTTCGTAATTGCTTTTTAAATCATCTATTAATTCTTTTGGTAAGTTTTTCATCTCATCATAATTAGATACATATTTTTTATATAACCAATTATAAACTTGTTTCGCTCTAAACGAGGGTTTTAATAAACCTTTTAATTCATCTAATGAATAATCGTAAATTGAATTCAATTTATTCCTTTTTTTAATAATGTTTCACGTGAAACGTAATAATTAAATACTATCTTATAATTTTTTTATCTAGTAGATATTGAGTTAATTTAGACATAGCTTCTTTATGATTTTTTATAAAGTCTTTATGTGCATTTTCATTTGTAAAGTTTGTAACTATAAATATTCCTGCAACTGGTATTTCAAACTCTTTAGCTACACTTAATATAGAAAAGTATTCCATATTTTCTATACCAATCCCATAGCTATTATATTTTTCACAAGTTTTAATATTTGTAGATATATAGTTTGAACTATTTACTATCGTATCATTTCTTACCATTTTATTTTCAGATTCTAAAACATTATCTAAGGGTGTATATGAATCTTGTGATAAAAATGATAGTTCTAAATTTGATGCTCTTTTTGATTCTACTATATCAAATATATTATATTTTCCATAACTTCCGGCAGTTCCAATAAACAAAATAAAATCTGGTTTATCAAATAAACATCTTTTAGTAAGATTGATTGCACTTTCTATAAGTCCAACTCCCATAGGTTCAGCAAAGGGGAAAGTTTCTTCTCTTCCTGCACATATTATCATCTATTTACACTCCAAAATAAACTTAGGATTAATTTCAATTATCTCTTGATTTGCTTGAGGGACAGTTAAAGATTCTGTAGGACTATAAGTAGCTTTATTGTATATAGGAACTGGCGTTTTATTAATTGATATTTTTTTTAATGAACAACTCATTTTTACATCATTCGATAGATTTATAGCATAAGTTTGAGCCCAATTAATTGCCTCAAATCTTAATAAATCTAATGTAACATTATATGTAGTCTCTTTAATAGTCCATGATAAATTTGTAATTGATACACTTGTATCTCTAAATTTTTTTAAATCGGTAATCTGTGTGATAAACTCATCCATAAAGTGAGCTTTATTTGATTCTATTGTATAAATAAGTTCTCCAATATAGCCTCTAATAGTAGGTGTATTCCCTGAATGCCTAAAATTTGGACGAATATTAAATGAAGCAAGTTTTTTATCAACTTTATCATACTCTTTAATTAATTCATTAAATTTGTTTAGTCTATTATCAACTTCTTTTTCACTATCATCATCTATTCTAATTACAAGATGTGTTTTTAAAATCTCATGTGGTAAGGTATGATAAAACTTTTTATTAAATTCAATCTCAAATGAGAACAAAAAAATTGGTAAAAAAGATAATAGACTAATAAATCTCATATTAAATCCTTACAGGGATATTATTCTCTCTTAAATAGTGTTTTAATTCCATTATATCAATCTCTTTAAAATGGAATATTGATGCAGCAAGTGCAGCACTTGCACCATGTTCAAAAGCTTCTTTTATATGTTCCATTGTTCCAGCTCCACCACTAGCAATAACTGGAATATCAACTAGATTAGATATTTTTTCAGTAATATTAAGTTCAAATCCATTTTTAGCACCATCTGTATCCATAGAAGTAAGAAGAATCTCTCCAGCCCCTCTATTATAGACTTCTTTTGCCCATTTTAATGCATCAAGTCCTGTATCTTCTCTACCACCTTTTACAAAAACATGGTAAGAACCATCGGCAACTTTTTTTACATCAATTGCTACAACAATACATTGGCTTCCAAATCTTTTTGCACCCTCATCAATAAAATCTGGATTTACAACAGCAGATGAATTTACAGAAACTTTATCACAACCAACATTTAATAGTTTATATATATCATCTAATTTTCTAATTCCACCACCAACTGTTAAAGGTATAAAAACCTCTTTTGCCACATCTTTTACAATATCAACTATAGTATCTCTATTTTCATGACTTGCAGTAATATCTAAAAATGTAATCTCATCAGCCCCTTCGTTGTTGTATCTTTTTGCAACTTCAACAGGGTCTCCAGCATCTCTTAGACCAACGAAATTTACACCTTTTACAACTCTTCCATCTTTAACATCAAGGCATGGAATAATTCTTTTTGCGAAATAACTCAAATTAAATCCTTCAATTTTATAGTAAATATATTATCTAATTGTAAGTTAAAAGCAGATATACTCTTCATTCTAATGAAAAATAATAATATTATTAAAGCAAAAAAGAAATTTGGCCAAAACTTTTTAAAAGATGCCTCAGTACTAGATAAGATCATCCAATCGATGCCCCATAACAATAATCATATTGTAGAAATTGGGCCTGGCTTAGGTGATTTGACTCAAAAATTAGTCAAGTACAAAGATACGACTGCTTATGAAGTCGATACTGATTTAATCAGTATATTAAAGTCAAAATTTGCAATAGAAATTCATAACAAGCGATTTGAACTGATCCACACTGACGTTTTAGAAGCTTGGGATAATAAGGGTAGTTTGCATAGTCAAAAATATGACTTAATAGCAAACTTACCTTATTATATTGCAACAAATATTATATTAAGAGCATTTGAAGATAAGAATTGTGAAAATATAATTGTTATGATACAAAAAGAGGTGGCTCAAAAATTTACTGCAAAAGTAAATGATAAAGAATATTCTTCTTTATCAATTATTACTGAGCTAATTTCGAAAGAATCTAGGATACTATTTGATGTTCCACCAGAATCTTTTGATCCTCCTCCGAAAGTTATCTCTTCAATTCTTTATGTTTCAAAAAATATGGATGTAGAGTTAGATAAAAATTTTTTAAAGTTTTTAAAAGCATGTTTTATACAACCACGTAAAAAACTTTTTAAAAACCTAACGTCAACTATTGATAAAGAACTTTTATCTAATATCTACAGTGAACTTAATCTAAAAGAGACTTTACGACCTCATGAAGTTAGCGCATCTTTGTATAGCCAAATGTATACAAAGGTAGTAAATGGAAAACAAAGAGATTAATCAAGAAAATAAAGTTGAAAATCAAGAAAAAAGTGTTGTAAATATACAAAAAGAAGAGGGTACTGAGCAAAAGGTTTCTACAGAGAAAAGAACATATAACAAAAGACGTAAAACTACAAGAGCTAAACCAAACACAGCAAAAACTAATAATCAAACTAAAAAAAATGCATCTGATTCTAATACAAATTGGATTACTGATTTAAAAAAAGCTCATAGTATAAATGAAAGATCGCATAAAAATAGATTAAACCCACACAATAAACTAAATTTATCTTCAAATACAAAAGTTAGAATAACTCCATTAGGAGGATTAGGTGAAATTGGTGGAAATATGATGGTAATAGAAACTGAAAACAGTGCTGTTATTGTTGATGTTGGTATGAGCTTCCCTGATGAAGATATGCATGGAGTTGATATTTTAATTCCTGATTTTACGTATATCAGAGAGATAAAAGATAAAATTGCTGGTGTTTTAATTACTCATGGACATGAAGATCATATTGGAGCTATGCCTTATTTATTCAAAGAATTACAATTTCCAATTTATGGTACATCATTACCATTAGAGATGATTGGATCAAAATTTGATGAACATAAAATGAGAGAGCATAGAAAGTTATTTAGACCAATTGAAAAAAGAATTCCAATAAAAATAGGTGAGTTTGAGATTGAATGGATTCATATTACACACTCTATTATTGATTCATCTGCTTTAGCAATTAAAACAGATGCCGGAACTATTATACATACTGGAGATTTCAAAATTGACCATACTCCAATAGATGGATATCCTACAGATTTACATAGATTAGCATATTATGGGGAAGAGGGTGTTTTACTTCTAATGTCTGATTCTACAAATTCTCATTCTCAAGGGTTTACAAAATCTGAAAAAACAGTTGGTCCAACATTTGATAGATTATTTGCTTCTTCAAAAGGAAGAGTTATTATGTCTACATTCTCTTCAAATATTCATAGGGTTGCACAAGCAATTGAACACGGATTAAAATATGGAAGAAAAATCTGTGTTATTGGAAGATCTATGGAGAAAAACCTTGAGTTAGCGATGAACTTAGGATATATTAAATTTCCTAGAGATAAGTTTATTGAAGCACATGAAGTAAATAAATACAATGACAATGAAGTTTTAATTGTAACAACTGGAAGTCAAGGTGAATCTATGAGTGCTTTATATAGAATGTCAATTCATGAACATAGACATATTAAAATTAAGCCAGGTGATCAAATTATTCTTTCAGCAAAAGCAATTCCAGGAAACGAGGCTAGTGTATCTGGAATCATTAATCATATTTTAAAAGCTGGTGCACAAGTTGCGTATCAAGATTTTAGTGAAATTCACGTTTCTGGACATGCTGCACAAGAGGAACAAAAACTTATGATTAGACTTGTTAAACCTAAATTCTTCATGCCTGTTCATGGTGAATATAACCATGCAGTAAAACATGCAAAAACAGGTATTGACTGTGGTGTATTAGAAAGAAACACTTATATTATGAGTGATGGAGAACAAATCGAAGTTACACCAAAATATCTTAAAAAAGTTAGAAGTGTTAAAACTGGTAAAGTATATATTGACAATCAATTAAATCATAAAATTTCAGATGATATTGTTATGGATAGACAAACAATGGCAAATGAAGGTGTTGTTATGATTGTTGGTCAAGTAAATGAAAACGATAGAAAAATTGAACAAAAACCTAGAGTAATGTCTTTTGGATTAGTACCAGATAAACAAGATAGATTTTTTGCAAAAGAGATTGAGGATTTATTAGATACATTTTTGAAAAATGCAAAAGATGGGATATTTAAAAACAATAAAATACTAGAAGATGAGATTAGAAAAGTTGTAAGAAAACATTGTATTAGAAAATACAAAAAATATCCAATGATAGTTCCAACTATTTTTGTACAATAAAGGTTAAATATGGATTATAACAGTATTGCCAAAGAAGTATTACTTACAGAAGCAAAAGAGTTGAATACAGCAGCTGAATCTATCTCTTCATACGATTTTGAATCTGCTGTTGATTTGATTGTTAGTTCAAAAGGAAAACTTATTGTGACTGGTGTTGGTAAATCTGGTCTTGTAGGAGCTAAAATTGCTGCTACATTAGCTAGTACTGGAACATCATCTTTTTTTATTCATCCTACAGAAGCTATGCATGGTGATTTAGGGATGATAGGTAAAGATGATATAGTATTAGCTATATCATATAGTGGAGAGAGTGAGGAGTTGATACAATTACTTCCTCACCTAAAAAGATTTAATATTCCAATGATTTCTATGGCAAGAAAAAAAGAGTCTACTCTTGGTAGATATTCAAATATTTTCTTTGATATTTCTGTTACGAAAGAAGCTTGTCCTCTTGATACTGCCCCAACTTCATCTACTACTCTTACTATGGCTATGGGTGATGCTCTTGCTGTTTGTTTGATGAAAAAAAGAGACTTCAAAAAAGAGGATTTTGCTTCGTTTCACCCTGGTGGAAGTTTAGGTAAGAAACTATTTGTAAAAGTTGATGACTTACTTAGAAAAGAAAATTTACCTATCGTTTCACGTGAAACAATTTTAAAAGATGCTATTGTAACTATGAGTGAAGGTAGGCTTGGAAATGTTATAATTTTGGATAATGATGGTAAAATATCTTCAGTATTAAGTGATGGAGATTTGAGAAGAGCTTTAATGAATCCAGGCTTTTCATTGGAGTGTAATGTTGAAGATATTTCAACAAAAAATCCTAAAAGAATAAATGATAAAAATCTTCTGGCAAGTGATGCTCTAAAGATAATAGAGGATTACAAAATCCAACTTTTGATTGTAACAGATAATGAAGACAAACTAGTTGGAGTTTTACATATACACGATTTAATTGAAGCTGGTATAAAATGAAAGAAAATAATGAAGAACTTGTAAGATTAAACAAGTTTATATCTCACAATAGTAATTTCTCACGAAGAGAAGCAGATAAAGTTATAGAAGAGGGGAAAGTAACTATTAATGGTAAAGTAGTTACTAATCTTGCTACAAAAGTATCTGTTGATAATGATATTGTTAAGATTGGAAAGAAATTAATAAAAGAAGAGAAAAATAGAATGTACACAGTAATAGTGTACAATAAACCTAAAGGGGAAATTGTAAGTAAAAAAGACCCTCAAGGTAGAAGAATTATTTTTGATTCTTTAGATAAAAAATATAAACACTTTATGCCAATTGGAAGACTAGATTATGCAAGTGAAGGATTGATCTTATTAACAGATAGTGTAGATGTTGCAAATAAACTTATGAATTCTGATTTAGAAAGAATCTACAAAATAAAAGTTGATGGAGAGATTAATCCAAAAGTTGAAGAGGCAATGCTAAATGGTATTGAACTAGAAGATGCAACTAATGGTGCTCATGAAAAAACAAAAATTAAATCAATGTCTTTTAAACCTTTTATCGGATATAAAATAATATCAAGTGCAGGAAATTATTCAAAATTAAAAGTTGCGATTAATGAAGGTCGTAATAGAGAACTTAGAAGATTTTTTGGCCATTTTGGATTAAATGTTTTAGACTTAAAAAGATTGGAGTTTGGAGGTATCTCATTAAACAATTTACCTACGGGTAAAAGTAGATATCTTACAAGAGAAGAATATAGAGATTTAAGATATTTTATAAATAATGATGAATGATTTATCAAATTATCTAAGACCACAAACTTTAGAAGAGTTTGTGGGACAATCTCATATTATAGGTAAAAATAAACCACTTTATAAACTTATTATAAAAAAAGAGATTCCTCATCTTTTTTTTTATGGTAAACCAGGAACTGGCAAAACATCTTTAGCAAAAATCATTGCAAAATCAATAGGAAGTGATTACTTTTATTTTAATGCTACATCAATAAAAGTTGAAGAGTTAAGAAAAGTATTTACTAGATATAAAGAC
Source organism: Arcobacter sp. (assembly GCA_003252105.1). Taxonomy (GTDB): domain Bacteria; phylum Campylobacterota; class Campylobacteria; order Campylobacterales; family Arcobacteraceae; genus Halarcobacter. Next base: position 8,333 of record QKDL01000085.1, on the reverse strand, counting down.
TCTTTAATTAAACCAATACTTTTCATTGATGAAGTACATAGGTTATCAAAAAACCAACAAGAAGTGTTATTGCCAATTATGGAAAATTATGATGCTATAATCATAGGTGCAAGCACTGAGAATCCATTTTTTACACTCACTAATGCAATTAGGTCTAGATCATTTTTATATGAGTTTTTAGCCTTTACAAAACAGGATATGGAAAAGATTTTAAATAGGGCAATAGTTGAGGAGAAACTAGAGATTGAAGAGGAAGCAAAAGAGTATCTAATAACTTCTAGTGGTGGAGATGCAAGAGCTATGTTGAACCTTTTGAATTTTGCAATCAAAATAGATAATATTGTAACTTTTGAAACTCTAAAAGGTTTAAGAACAAATGCTATTGCAGATGGAGTTAGTTCAAAAGATAGCCATTATGATTTAGCAAGTGCGATGATAAAATCTCTTAGGGGTTCAGATATAGATGCTGCACTTTATTATTTAGCTAGATTGATTGAAGGTGGTGAAACAGTAGAATTTATAACTAGAAGATTGGTTATCTTTGCTAGTGAAGATATTGGAAATGCAAACCCAAATGCAATTAACTTAGCAGTTAGCACTATGCTAGCCACTTCAAAAATAGGATATCCAGAAAGTAGAATTCTATTGGGACAATGTGTAATTTATCTTGCTTCTTGTCCCAAATCAAATAGTGCGTATGAAGCTATCAATAAAGCGCTAAATGAAGTTAAAAATGGTAAAATCTTAAATATACCAAAACATCTAGACAGTTTACATATAGGGTATAAATATCCACATGACTATGGTGGCTGGGTACAACAGCAATATTTAGAAGAGAATTTAAGTTTTTATAATTCCAAAAATATTGCATATGAAAAAACTTTAAATGAATGGATTAAAAAGATAAAAGGGGACTAATGGAGTATTATTTATGGATATTGGTATTTCACATAATGGCAGTTTTATCATGGATGGCAATGCTTTTTTATCAGCCAAGACTATTTGTATATCATACTGAACATAAAGATAAAAAAGAGTTTATAGAAGTTATTCAAATACAAGAAGAGAAGATTTATAAAGTTATAGGTTTTCCTGCAATGATTGCAACTATTTTAAGTGGAATTGCAATGATTATTTTACAACCTGAGTTATTAAAAGGTGCATGGCTCCATGCAAAGCTACTTTTTGTCATTATTTTAGTTGTTTATAGTTTATCTTTAGAGTATTTTAGAAAAGAATTAAAAAAAGGAAACTTCTCGAAAAAAGGAAGTTTTTTTAGAGCTTACAATGAAGTACCTACTATTTTATCTTTATTAATTGTAGGATATGTTATCACAAAAACTTTTTCTATACTATTTACAGTAATTACTTTAGTAGTTGGAGGATTTATTGTATATAAAGTATTAACTAAAAAACCTAAAGAAGAGGTGGCTAAATGAGTTTTGAGAAGATATATGTATTAGATACAAATATACTATTAGAAGATGCAACAAATATATTTAAACTAAGTGATGAATCAAAAAACTTAATTGTACTTCCAGAAACTGTTTTAGATGAGATTGATACTAAAAAAAGTGGTTTTGATGAGATAAATTTTCAAGCTAGAGAGTTTGCAAGAATACTTGAAAACTCAGAGATTATTAGCTCAAAAAAAGATGAAAATTGTAAGATTATAAGATTAGAAGTATTTGATAAAAAAAGTGCAATTGTTGATATAATATCAAAAGATAATTATGATACAAATATAAAAAATGTACCTTTAAATATAATCAATGATAGAAAAATATTAGAGATTTCAAGTTTTGCAAATAGTTATTATAAAACAGAAACTACATTTTTATCTTTAGATATCATGGCAAGAACAAGGGCAGTATCTTTAGATATAAAAACTGATTCTTTAAATGGTTCAAATAAAGATGAATTTAATTATGAGTTTATTAAAACCGTTGAAGTAAAGTTTGAAGATACAGAGTATTTAGACAATGCTTTGATTACTGACTTTGATGAAGATTATCAACCATATAATTTTTGTTATTGTTTTAAAGTGAAAAGCTCTGACCAGGTTATATTAGCAACTGTTCAGAATAAAAGAGTATGTTTAATTGATGAAGGGAATTTAAGAGATCAAGTAATTATCCCTTTAAATAAAGAACAACTGTTTTTTTCCCATGGAATTTTAGCACATTATTATAATGTTTTAATAGTTGAAGCAAAAGCAGGGAGTGGTAAAACACTATTGGCATTAAGTGGGGCACTAAAGCTTGTAAGACAAAAATATTTTCAAAGAATTATATATATTAGAAACTCAATAGAATCACTTGATAAAGGTGAAGATGTGGGATATCTTCCTGGACTTGAAGAAAAGTTCAGAATATATAATCATCCACTAATGGATAGTTTGGATTATATCATTAGAAGTGAATATAAAAAGAAACATTCAAACAAAAAAAGTGCAGAAAACTTTACTGAACTTGATGATAAAGAGGTTAGTTTAAGAGTTGAACAACTTATTCAAAATTATTCAATAGAAACTATGTGGGTAGGAGAGATGAGAGGAAGAACATTATCAAATGCTTTTGTTATTATTGATGAAGCACAAAATATGTCAAATAAAACTATGCAAATGGTATTATCAAGAATAGATAATACATGTAAAGTTGTTATATTAGGAAGTAATAAACAAATTGACAATTTTTACGTAAATAAATATACAAACTCTTTAACAACACTATTAAAATCTACTAAAACAAGTAATGAACTTGTAAAAGTATTTGCTATAAAACTTCAAAAGGTTTTAAGAGGTCCAATTACTGAATGGGCTGAACAAATATTCTCAAAAAAATAGTAAATATTAAAATAAACTTCAATTTAATAAAATTTTGATACCTTTACATATATAAATATGTAAAGGTATACACAATGAAAATCGTATTTTTAGATAGAGATACATTAGGTAAAGATATCTCTTTAGAGAGATTTAAAGAGATTGGTCAATTAATAGTTTATGAAACTACAACTCCTACAGAAACTCTAAATAGAGTAAAAGATGCAGATATAGTTGTAACAAACAAAGTAGTAATAGATAAATATATTATGGAGAATTCTAATATAAAGCTAATATGTGTTGCAGCAACAGGAACAAATAATATTGATATACAAGAAGCAAAGAATAGAGCAATAGAAGTAAAAAATGTTGCAGGGTATTCAACATCAAGTGTAGCCCAAGTAACATTTACACTGGTATTAGACTTAATACATAGAATTGATTATTATAAAAATATTGTATCAAGTGGTCAATGGAGTCAATCTCCTATATTCACAAATTTAGACAAACCATTTTTCGAATTAGAGAACAAAAACTGGGGAATAATTGGTTTAGGTTCAATTGGAACAAAAGTTGCAAATATTGCTAAAAGCTTTGGATGTAATGTAAACTATTATTCAACAAGTGGTACAAATTACAATGATGAGTTTAAACAAGTATCACTTGATGAATTATTAAAAAATTCTGATATAATATCAGTACATGCACCATTAAATGAGAATACTTTAAATTTGTTAAATTTTACAAATTTAAATCAAATTAAAGATGGAGCTATTTTAGTTAATACTGGACGTGGTGGAATTATAAATGAAAAAGATTTAGCAACTATAATTGACTCTAAAGAGCTTTATTGTGGGCTAGATGTTTTAAGTGAGGAACCAATAAAAATAGAAAATCCTCTACTTAAAATTATAAATAAAGATAGACTTATAATTGTACCACATATAGGTTGGGCATCAATAGAAGCAAGAAATAGACTTTTAGATGGTGTATATAAAAACATATTACAATACATATCTTAATATGTATTAAAATTTGTATAGGAATAAAAATGAATCTACTACAGTACACTTCAGAAGAGATGTATTCATCAACTGATTTGATCAGAAAAAGCAAAATGATTTTTGAAAAACTTCAAAAAAAGAAAATAGAAAAGGCAATAATATTAAGAGATGGAAAGCCGGGTTTTATGCTACTTGATTTTGAAACATACGAGAAACTTATGACAGAGTATATCTATTTAAAAGAGTCTTTAGATAAAAAAGATAATAAAAAAAGTTCAATAAAAAATGATACAAATCTTGTAGAATTAGATAAAAACATACAAAATAAAAGAGAATCAATTACTCAAATAGAAGAGTTGACTGATGAAGATTTAGAAAGTGCTTTACAAGAGATTGATAATTTAGATTTATCAGCACTTGAAAATACAGAAGTAAAAGATGAAAAACCATTAAAAGAGTTTTGGGAATAAAAAAATGATAGATATAATTGTTATAGGTTCAGGTGGTGCAGGTTTAAGTGCAGCATTAAGTGCAAAAAAAAAGGGTAAAAATGTTTTAGTTATTTCTAAAACTTATCCAACACATTCACAAACTTGTCAAGCACAAGGTGGTATAAATGCTGTACTAAGTAGCACAAAAGATGATAGTATAGAAAACTATTTTAATGATACCTATAAAGCTTCTCATAAACTTGGTAAAAAAGAGCATATTGAGTTTTTTTGTTCGAACTCTGCTGATACTATAAATTGGTTGGATTCTATTGCTGTAGCATTTAGTCGAGATGAAGATGGTAATATCTCTCAAAGAAAATTTGGTGGAACTAAAGCTAAAAGAACTTGTTATAGTTCTGATTATACAGGGCTAAAAATTTTACATACTTTATACGACCAATGTTTAAAAGAGAATATTTCTTTTCAAGATGAATCAATGTTATTAGATTTGGTTGTAGAAAAAAATATTGTTAAAGGTGTTATCATTTATAACCTTTTAACAGGAGATATCAAACAAATTGAATCAAAAGCAGTAATCTTAGCTGGAGGTGGATATGCTGGAGTTTATACTGGGTTCACAACTAATTCCTATGCTACTACAGGGGATTGTATAGCTATTGCATATAAAGCAGGATCTAAAATATCTAATATGGAGTTTGTACAGTTTCATCCAACAGCACTTGAAAATAAAAATATTCTTATAAGTGAGAGTGCTAGAGGTGAGGGTGGATATTTAGTAGATGAAGATGAAAATAGATTTGTTGATGAGCTAAAACCAAGAGATGAAGTAGCAAGAGCTATTTTTACAAAAAATTTAGAAGGTAAAAAAGTTTATTTGGATTTACGACATTTAGGTTTAGAAAAAATTAATGAAACAATGCCTCAAGAAAGAAGACTGGTTCAAGAGTTTATGAAACTAAATATGGAGAGTGATTTAATACCGATAAATCCATCATCACATTATAGTATGGGTGGTATTTTAACGCAACTTAATACAAAAACTTCAATAAAAAATTTATATGCTTGTGGAGAGTGCTCACAAAGTGGTGTTCATGGAGCAAATAGATTAGGAGGAAACTCTTTATTAGAGATTGTTATGTTTGGAAAAGTTGCAGGAGAAGAAGCCTCAAAAAATACAAAAGAAGATTTTGTAGGGATTTCCAATGATAAATTAAAAGTAGTAAAAGAGAAAATAGAAAATCTATTTGAAAGCAATAACTATATAGATTTTTATAGTATAAAAAAAGAACTTGGAAGATTGATGTTTGAAAATGTAGGTTTATTTAGAGAAGAGAAAAAGTTGAAAACTGCATTAGCAAAAATAGAAGAATTTCAAAATAGTATAAAAAATATTGGTATAAAAGATAAAAATAAAATCTATAATAAAAACTTGACTGATTATCTAGAGTTAGAAAATATGTTAATTGTTTCTCAAATGATTGTAAACTCAGCTTTAAATAGAAAAGAGAGCAGAGGAGCTCACTATAGAGTTGATTTTAAAGATGAAAATCAAAGTTTTGATAAAAACAGTATTATATTATTTAAAAATGGCGTACAAAACTTCTTTTTTGAGGAGATAAAATGAAAATCAATATAAAAAGATACAATTTAACTGAATCAATTCAAACCTTTGAAGTTAGTCATGATGAAACTATTTTAAACTCTTTGATTGAAGTAAAAACAAAAATAGATAACACCTTAAATTTTAGATGTGGTTGTAAAACAGGAGTTTGTGGAAGTTGTGCCATTAGAGTAAATGGAGTAGAAAGATTAGCCTGTAAAACTCATCTAAATGATAATGATTTGATTGAACCTATTAAAAATACAAAAGTTATTAGGGATTTAGTTGTTGATTTATCACATGAATCGAAATTATTAAAAAATACAAAAACATACCTACATGAAAAAAGTAGTGAAAAAATTGAAACAAAAGATGAAAAACTAATAGATATACAAAGTAATTGTATCCTTTGTCAGAGTTGTTTTAGTTCTTGTCCTGTTTATGAAGTAAATGAGCAATTTCTAGGACCATATGCTCTTACAAGAGCTTTAAGATATGTGAATGATAAAAAGGAATCAAATATAAGTGAAGTATTATCATCTGTTCAAAACAATGGAGTATGGGATTGTACTTTATGTGGAAATTGTACTGTAGTTTGTCCTCAATTTATAGATCCAAAAACAGATATAATGAATCTTAGAATGAAATCTGTTCAAGAAGGTTTTGAAGATAAATCTTTACAAAACTTTTCTGGAGGGTTTGATACAGGGTTTGACCCACTTGGAGGTTTTAATCCAAATGGGTTTTAATTAGAAAGAGTGTTAGATATTATCTTTTAAATATAAATAATCTGACATTTTAGACCACTCTCTTATTTTTTTCATATAAGCATCTTGATGGTCTAAAACCTCTTTTAATTCAGGAGATTTTTTTGACATTTCATCTCTTAACTCTTGATTAGCTTTTTTCATCGCATCCATAATCTCTTTTGAGAAAGTTTTAACTTGAATATTTGGATACTCTTTTTTCATCTCTTGCCATGCTGTTGCATTCATATCATAGTTTTGTACATACATATCATATGCACTTAATCTCATAGCAGTGATTAAGATTTTTTGTAAATCTTTTGGTAATTTATCAAAAGTTCTTTTATTTACTAAAAATTGCATCTCCGAAGCTGGTTCATGCCAACCTGTATAGTAATATGGAGCAATCTTATGAAATCCCATTTTGATATCCATAGATGGTCCAACCCATTCTAAAGCATCGATACTATTTCTATCTAGTGCAGTATAAAGTTCACCAGGAGCAATATTTGTAACTTGAACACCTAATTTTGCCATAATTTCACCTGCAAATCCTGGGATTCTCATCTTTAGACCTTTTAAATCATCTAAACTTTTAATCTCTTTTTTGAACCATCCACCCATTTGAACACCAGTACTTCCTCCAGGGAAAGATAATACTTTGTGTTTTGCATAAACTTTTTGCATAAGCTCCAATCCACCTGCATAATAAAACCATGCATATTGTTCAGGAGCAGTAAGACCAAAAGGCATAGATGTAAAAGGAAGTGTAGCTATATCTTTCCCTTTCCAATAATAAGAAGCAGTATGCCCTAAATCATATTGACCACCTTTTACCATATCTAAAATACCAAGAGGTGATTTATGTTTGTTAGCAGCATCAACTTTAATTTGAAGCCTTCCATTTGATAGTTCTTCAGCCAATACAGCCATGTTTTTTGCAGCATCAAATAATGGAGATAACGTTGGTCCCCAAGTTGTTGCCAAATTAAGTTTATATACTTTTTGAGAAGCAAATAAACTTGATGCCAAAAGTAGTGTTAAAAACAGAATTCTGAAATTTAATTTCATATACTTATCCTTATGTAAAATTAATAATCTGTGATTTTATAATATAAGAAATTAGAATACTATGAAAGAGAGCCTATTTTAAAGATAATATTTCATTTACCCTTGATAACAAAGAGGAAGAATCTACTTGTGTATTAGATAATATTTGTTCTTTTTGTATCTTTTTAAATTGTATAAGAATATCTAAATCATTTAAAGTTATATTATTGATTTTACAAGATGAACCAAGTTTGAGTAAATCTAATAATTCAGGGTTATTAAGTTTATACCCTTTTATAGTTGATTCAGATTTGTTAATTAATTTTGCTATATCTTTATATTTTATTTTTGCCACTTTATAAGCCTATTAGTATTATATATAATACTTTTTAATAAAATATTATTATATATAATACTAGATAAAAGATATAAACTTTATAAAATAAAGTGTTGAATAAAGTAAAATAAAGAAAAGTTTTTGGGAAATATGAAATAAAATAGAATATAAAGTTGTGGTGACCATGATTGGACTTGAACCAACGACAACCACGATGTCAACGTGGTGCTCTACCAACTGAGCTACACGGTCAAGTAGATTAGATACTTAGATCGTGTAGTTCTTTGAAAAGAAAAGCTTCAACAATTTCATCAATACTT